>NZ_LUNF01000168.1:0-18815 GCF_001626145.1 Aeromicrobium sp. REDSEA-S32_B7 | reverse complement strand
CTGCGCGACGGCGGCGCGCGCCTTGTCGGGGCTCGACACGAGGAGGACGAGGGCGGCAGCGACCATCGAGCCCGCGCCCGTGAACGCCAGGGTGGCGCCGACGGTGGTGACGTCGAGCGCCACGAGCACGGCTCCTGCGCCGGCCGTCACGGCCAGGAAGAGGTTGTAGAAGCCCTGGTTGAAGGCGAGCTCGCGCGTGGCCTCGGCCTCCTCGGGGCGCAGGCCGAAGGTGCGGCGTCCCCGCGGGGTCGTCCACGCGAAGGACTCGAGCCAGAAGATGTACACGTGCAGCAGTGCTGCGAGGGCGACGAGGGCGACTCCGAGCGCGGTCATGGGCCCATCATGGCCGACGCAGGGACGAGGTGGCCGAGGTCACGCCAGGCTTGGTTGCAGTTGACAACCATCGGAGTATGGTTGTCGTCGTCAACCAGTCCAGCCGAGCAGAGAGAGCAGCCGTGCCAGAACCCACCACCGCCACCGCACCACCGTCGTCCGAGGACAGCGGGGAGATGACCCATCGCCAGGTGCTCGAGGCGCTGAGCGGCCTCCTCCTCGCGATGTTCGTCGCCATGGTGTCCAGCACCGTCGTCACGAACGCCCTGCCGCGGATCGTCACCGACCTGAAGGGCAGCCAGACCGGGTACACCTGGGTCGTCGTCGCGACGCTGCTCACCATGACGGCCACCACGCCCATCTGGGGCAAGCTCGCCGACCTGTTCAGCAAGAAGCTGCTCGTGCAGGTGGCGCTCGTCATCTTCACGATCGGCTCGCTCATCGCCGCCTCCGCCCAGAGCATGGGCGTGCTCATCGGCGCCCGTGCCGTGCAGGGTCTCGGCGTCGGCGGTCTGACCGCCCTCGTGCAGGTCGTCATCGCCTCGATGGTCAGCCCGCGCGAGCGCGGCCGCTACTCCGGCTACATCGGCGCCGTCTTCGCCCTCGCGACCGTCAGCGGACCGCTCATCGGTGGCGTGATCGTCGACAGCCCGCTCGGCTGGCGCGGCTGCTTCTTCGTCGGCCTGCCGTTCGCCGTCGCCGCCTTCGTCCTGCTGCAGCGCACGCTGCACCTGCCCGTCGTGCGCCGCGAGGTCTCGATCGACTACCTCGGCGCCACGCTCATCATGGGCGGCGTCAGCCTCCTGCTCGTCTGGATCTCCCTCGCCGGTGCGCACTTCGCGTGGGTCTCCGCCACGTCGGCCCTGCTCGTGGTCGGTGGCGTGCTGCTCATCGCGCTCGCCCTCGTCGTCGAGGCCCGGTTCGCCCGCGAGCCGATCATCCCGCTGCGACTCTTCCGCGACCGCACGACGTCGCTGGCCACCCTCGCCTCCGTCATGATCGGCGTCGCGATGTTCGGTGCCACGGTCTACCTGAGCCAGTACTTCCAGTACTCGCGCGGCATGACGCCGACGGAGGCCGGCCTGATGTCGATCGCCATGGTCGGCGGCCTGCTCGTCTCGAGCATCACCTCCGGGCGGATCATCAGCCGCACCGGTGTCTGGAAGCGCTGGCTGGTCGGCGGCATGCTCCTCGTCGTGATCGGCTTCGGCCTGCTCGGCACGATCGACGCGAGCACCCCGCTGTACGTCGTCGGCCTCTACATGGCGCTCGTCGGCCTGGGCCTCGGCGCCACCATGCAGAACCTGGTGCTCGCCGTCCAGAACAACACGCGGCTCGAGGACATGGGCGCCGCCAGCTCCGTCGTCGCCTTCTTCCGCTCGCTCGGCGGGTCCGCCGGCGTGGCAGTGCTCGGCACGATCCTGAGCCACGACGTCAAGGGCAACGTCTCCGACGGCGTCCGCGAGCTCGCCGCCTCCGGTCAGCTCGACCGCGCCGACCTCGAGCGGCTGAGCCACTCGACCGGCCAGATCCCCGACCTGTCCACGCTCCCGGGGCCGTTCCGGACGCTGTACGAGACCGCCTTCGGCGACGCGTTCGGGCACATCTTCCTCGTGGCCACGCCGTTCGCGGTCGCCGCGCTCGTGTGCATCCTGTTCATCAAGGAGGTCCCGCTGCGCACCACGATCCAGAAGGACGTGGACGTGCTCGAGACCGAGGGACAGCCGGCCGACACGGTGGCGAGCCTGCGATGACCGCCGGCACGGTGCCCCCCGCCGCCTCGTCGCTCGACGCGCTCCGGCTCGTCGAGCACGAGGTGGGGGTGCTGATGCGACGGGCCCGCCGCGCGCTCACCGAGCGCGCGCGGCTCGTGCACCCCGACCTCCAGGCCATCGGCTACCTCGTCCTCGTGCAGGTCGAGGCAGACGGCCCGGTCCGGGGGAGCGGGCTGTGCGACGTCCTCCACCTCGACAAGGGCGCGGTGAGCCGCTCCGTGCAGCACCTGCTCGACCTCGGGCTCGTCGACCGGACGCCCGACCCGGACGACGGCCGCGCGACGCTCCTGTCGGTCAGCGACGAGGGACGTCGCCGGGTCCGCGCCGTCGACGTCGCCCGTCGGGAGATGCTCGGCGAGAGGTTCGCGGACTGGAGCCGCGAGGACCTCTGCGACGTCGCGCAGACCCTGCGCCGCTACAACGCCAGCTTCGGCCCCGAGGCCTGAGCGGTCGCGTCGGCCCCGAGGTCGAGCGTCATGAAGACGCTGAGCGGGTCCGGTCCGTATCCGGCGAACGGCCCGCACTCGACGAACCCCCGCCGAGCGTAGAGCCGCCGGGCGGGTGCGAAGTGGTCCTCGGCGCCGGTCTCGAGGGAGACCCGCTGGAGCCCGGCGGCCTTGGCGACGTCGATCAGGTGCTCCAGGACGGCGGCCGCGACACCCCGACCCCGGGCGGCGTGCGTCGTCCGCATGGCCTTGAGCTCCCCGAGCAGTCCGGCGTGCGTCCTCAGCGCGCCGACCCCGAGCAGCACGGGCGGCTCGTCGTCGCTCCAGGCGGCGACCATGCGGACGTCGGGTCGGGCCAGCGCGTCGTGGGGGAGGGCGTGCACGCTCTCCGGCGGTGACGTCGCCCGCATCTCGGCGAGGTGCTCGTCGAGCAGCGCCGCGACGTCGGGGTCGTGGGGCGAGACGGTCCGTACGTGCATGTGGCCATCCTCGCGCGGGTCCGGCGAGTACCGTGACCGGGTGCAGCACGAGTCGGTCGACGCGCCTTCGCGTCCCTCCCGGTGGCGTGTCGCGGTCGTCGGCGTGGTCGTCGCGCTCGGTGCCGCGCACCTGCTCGCCGTCACCGCGGCCGCCCTGCCGCCGAACGCGTACTCCGACGCCGCCCGACCTGCGACGTCCTACCTCGGTGCCTACTTCTCGCAGAACTGGCGGCTGTTCGCCCCGAACCCCATCGCGTCCGACCGGGTCGTGCGCTTCCAGGGGGCCTACGAGAAGGACGGCCGGACCGAGGTCACGCCATGGCTGGACTGGACCGACGTCGAGCTCGACCTCGTGCGTCACCGCCTCGTCGGCGGTCGCGCCGGCTACGTCACCAACAAGCTCTACGGTCCACTGGCCAACCGCTACGCGGCGCTCGACGAGCCCCAGCGCAAGGTCGCCGACGTCGTCGACCCCGCCAAGGTCCTGACCTGGAGGCGGCTCGACCGTGAGCTGCGCGCGGGCTCGAACGACCGCTTCGACGACGCGCAGGTGGCCCTCTACCTCGCCTACGACCGCGCGACGACCGAGCTGGCCACCGACGCGCTGGAGGCCGCCCACCCCGGACGCCGCCTCGTGGCCGTCCGGTACGCGACGCGCAGCCAGGACGTCACGCCGTGGGCGGCGCGGCACGGCTCGGCCGCGGAGCGGCAGACCGCGCGTCCCACACCCGTCCAGCGGATCAACGGCTGGCGCACCCCGCTGCGCGGCGACGCCGCCGAGCGCGCCGTGGTCGCCGACTTCCTGCGGAGGCACCGGTGAACGGCGTCGGCGACCGGGTCTGGACCTGGCTGACCGCCCGCAAGCACGCCACCCGCGGCCTCGCCATCACGCGGATCGTGCTCGGTCTGATCGTCTGGACGCAGCTGCTCGCCAACTGGTCCGACCGCCACTACACGTGGGGCGACGGCGCGACGTGGACGCAGGGCGTGCGCGACGTGAAGTCCTGGCCGGGATTCCTCGGCATCTTCCAGCAGGCCCACGGCGCGAGCTTCGACGCGCTGTACCTGCTCACCGTGCTGGCGGGCGTGCTGCTCATGGTGGGCCTCTGGACCCGCGCGTCGGCGCTGCTGACGCTGTTCCTGTGGATGTCGCTGTACGTCTGCAACCCGTTCGTCGGCTCCGGCGGCGACGCGGTACTGCGCATGGTGCTGCTGTACGCCTGCTTCACCGACTCCGGCCGGCACCTCTCCGTCGACGCCTGGCTGCGCGCCCGACGCGGGGAGCTGCGGCCGGTGCTGCCCGGCTGGCTCTCGACCACGCTCCACAACGTGGCCGTGGTCCTGATCATCCACCAGGTCGTCATGGTCTACGTGGGCTCGGCGCTGTGGAAGGTGCAGAGCGACCTCTGGCTCGACGGCACGGCCGTCTACTACCCGCTGCAGACCGAGGCGTACTCGCCCTGGCGCGACCTGCTGCACCCGCTCTCGAGCGCGTCACCCGTCGTCATGGCCGCCACCTGGACCGCCATCGTCGTCCAGCTGCTGTTCCCCGTGCTGCTGCTGTACCGCAGCACCCGGGCCGTGTCCCTCGTGGTCGTCACCGGCATGCACCTCGGGATCGGCGTGTTCATGGGGATCATGTACTTCTCGCTCGTCATGATCGCGGTCGACATGATGCTCGTCAGCGACGCCTCGTGGCAGCGGGGCGGGCGGTGGTGCCGGGCATGGTGGGCGCGACGTCGCGGCCGGCCCGACGACGCGCACGTGGTTGATCTGCGCAACGCTGTGTGATGTGTCTCAGGTGACAGCCGATGCGCACGCTGACCTGAGATCTGCGTAAGATGTGCGGCAACGACCGCTGAGGCGGGCGTTGCACCGGCCCGCGGTCCGCAGCTCTTCCCCCAAGAAGCGCACCGCAAGACACAGCGACATGGGAGTCACTCCACGATGAACAAGCTCGGCAGGAACACCCTCGCCCTCGGGTTGAGCACCCTGCTCATCACCTCAGCGGCGGCCTTCTCCGCCAACGCGGCCGACGAGACGGAGTCGCACGCGACCAGCCGTTTCCTCAGCGGCACGATCGGCGGCACCAACCTCGACGCCATCGCGGAGCTGGAGGGCACCTCGGCCGACAACCCCGGCGACCCGGGTCCGAACACCAACCCGCTGTCGCTGACGGTGCTGCAGGCCATCCCGATCAACATCCCCGGCGGGATCGACCTCAACCTGGCCGACTTCCTGAGCCCGGGCAACGGCTCGGCCGGCGTCGCGAACCACTACGCCGCCGCCCCGCAGACCAACTCCGCCGCCGCGGCCAGCGGTGCCGTGAACAACACCGGCGCGATCCTGGCCCCCGGCAACGGCGAGTTCCCCTCGAACGCCAAGATCTCGCTCGACGGCGGCCTGCTGAACGGCATCAACGACGAGCTCGCCGGTGTCGACCTGTCCCTCGGCGCGCTGTCCGGCTCCGCGGTCATCGACAAGGGCGACCTGACGCGCGACTACCAGATCGGCAGCGCCACGCTGGACGTCAAGGTCCCGCTGCTCGCCGACCTGATCCCCGACCTCTCCACCGCGCTCGGCGGTCTGGACAAGGCGAACGACATCACCATCAGCCCGGCCTCGCTGTGCCCGGTGATCGGCAACACGCTGAACGTCACGACGAGCACCCTCCTGGCGCAGCTCGACAGCCTCGGCCTCGGCGCCGTCGGCGACGCGCTCGAGCCGGTCCTGACGCTGCTCGGCGTCTCGAACGTCAACCTCTGCAACCTGCCGCCCCAGATCGGCGCGATCCTGACGAACGAGACGCTCGCCCAGCTGGTGACCGTCCAGGTCAAGGGTCTGGCGGATGTCACGAACGGCCTCAAGAGCTTCTCCAGCGACGGCGTGGCCGTCGACCTGGCGAACGGCACGATCTCGCTCGACCTCGCCAAGATCCTGCAGGCGGCCGGCATCGACATCAACAACCTCCCGCCGAACACGGACCTCGTGCAGTACATCACCAGCGACCTGATCGCCGGCAAGATCACGAACGTCCTGAACAACGCGATCGACGACATCGTCACCAACATCGGCAAGGTCAGCCTGCAGGTCACGGTGGCCGGCACGACGGTCATCCCGGAGTCCGACCTCGGTGCGCTCACCGACCCGCTGACGGCGATCCTCAAGCAGGTCACCGACGCGGTGCAGCAGATCGGCGCGCCGATCGACGACCTGCTCGGCGACCTCGCGCCCGACCTGGCCAAGATCGTGAAGCTGACGGCCAACACGCAGTCGACGTCCACGACGCCCACGCTGTCCGCGGGCGGCGAGAGCGCCGGCGTCCTGGCCGCCGCCGCGACCGGCACGTACTACCGTCAGGGCGCGCTGCGCGTCGACCTGCTCGGTGGTCAGCTCGCCAGCGTCGACCTCGCCGATCGCGGACGCTGCCTCCGACGCCCAGGCCGACGCGGTCGCGGACGCCGATGCGCAGGCCGACGCCGACGTGACCACCACGCTGCCCAGCACGGGCGCCCCGAACCTGCTGCCCTTCTGGCTGCTGGGTCTGGGCCTGGTGCTCTTCGGCGCCGCGGTGCTCATCAACGAGCGTCGTCGCATGTCGCTCTGACGCTGCAATCCACGACGCCTGCCCGGTGACCGCTCGCGGTCGCCGGGCAGGCGTCTGTCCGGACCTACGATGGAGGCATGGCGGTGGCGGGAGGTGACGGCGACGGTGCACGCCAGGCCGAGGAGGACCGGCACGACTGGCGCGCGACGCTGATCGTGGCCCTCGCGGTGCTGGCCCTGGTGCATTCGCTGCTGGTCGCACTCTGGCTCGCCCCGCGCGGACCCGTGCGCGACGTCGCCGGCGGTTCGTTGCTCGCCACCTACGTCGACCCCTACTTCCGTCAGTCGTGGGACCTGCTCGAGCCGAGCGCCCAACGGGTCGACGAGGCGCTCTGGGTGCGTGCGCGGGTGCGCACCGGACCGCAGACGCTGGCGCTCACGCCCTGGCTCGACGTCACGAAGGCCGACCTGACCCGGACCCGCGACGACGTCGCGCCGGCCCGCGTCCACCTCGCCGGCCGCCGGCTCGCCACCAACCTCAACAACGCGATGTTCGCGCTCGGCCGCTCGGGCCGCCAGGTCGTGCTCGAGTCGACGGTCGGACGTCCGCCGGAGACGCTGCGCGGCGCGCTGGCGTCGGCCGGCGTGCGCCCCGCCGACGTCGCCGCCTACGCCGACCTCGACACGATGGCGACGCGCTTCGCGTCGCTGTACACGCAGGCCTACACCGACCGCCGGGTCGTGCAGGTGCAGTACCGCGTGGCCCGCCGGACCGTCCCGCCGCACGCCGACCGCGACGCCCAGCGGGTGTCGTCGGTGCCGTTCGAGTGGTTCGACGCCGGATGGCGTGCCGCCGTGCGGGGCTCGGCGGAGGCACAGTCCGCGTTCGACGGATACCTGGGGGTCGACCGATGAGCACGCTGTGGCGTCTGAGGGACGCGCTGGCACGCACCCGCCGCTCCGCCGAGCGGTGGCTGACGGCGGAGCGGCACGCCCTCCACGCGGTCGCGCTCGCGCGCATCCTCGTGGGTCTGTCCGTGCTCGGCCTGCTCGTCACCAACTACTCGACCCGTCAGGTGTGGGTCGGAGACGCCTCGGCGTGGGCCGAGCCGGCGCGGGCCGTCAGCCGCTTCCCCGAGGTGTCGCTGCTCGACGGGGTCAGCGGCGACCTCCTCACCGTCGTGTACGTGGTCGTCATGCTCGCGGCCGTGGGCCTCGTCCTCGGCTGGCGGGCCAAGGCCATGACCATCGTCGTGCTGCTCGGCTTCATCGCGGTGACGGCGCAGAACCCGGTGCTCGGGTCGATCGGCGACAACCTCGTGCGGCTCACGCTGCTGTGGATGCTGCTCATGCGCACCGCCGACGTCTGGTCGCTCGACGCCAACCGGCTCGAGCCGCGCGAGAGCGACGACGTCGCACCGGACTGGCTGCGCACGGGGCTGCACAACGTCGGTCTCGTCGGCCTCGGTGCGCAGACGGTGCTGGCCTACCTGGCGGGCGGTCTCGACAAGGCCTCCCAGCCGGTGTGGCAGCAGGGCACCGCCCTGTACACGACGCTGCAGCTGCCCGAGTTCCGTCCGTTCCCGTGGCTCTCGGACCTGCTCTCGAACGCGACCGTGCTGCTCGCGCTGCTCACCTGGACGGTGCTGGCGGTGCAGCTGTTCTTCGCCCCGATGCTGCTGCGTCGCGAGACGCGCAACCTCGTCGCCGGGGTCGCGATCGGCGTGAACGTCCTCTTCGCCGTCGTCCTCGCGACCCCATGGTCGTCGCTGGCCGTCATCGCCGTGACCGGCCTGTTCGTCAGCGACGACCGCTGGGCGGCGCTCGGCGAGCGGGTGGCCGACCTCGCGTGGCCCGTGCTCGACCGCACCGCCGACGTGCGCTACGCGGTGGCCGACCGCGTCGCGGACTGGTGGTACGACCGCGTGCTGGGCCTGTGGGACCGCGTCCGGTTCAGCGTGTTCCGACGCTGACCTGCGTCGCCGCACGGCGACCGGCCACGACCAGCAGCACCACGGGCACGACGAGGGTGCCGGCGACGGCGTTCAGCGTCCCGAACCCCTGCCACGCGACGAGGACGCCGGCGAGCAGGCCACCGGCCGCCCCCGACAGGTTCATCGTCAGGTCGCCCAGCCCCTGGACCAGCGGACGCACGTCGGGCGGCGTCGAGGCGGTGAGCAGCGCGGCACCGGCGATCACGGCGGCCGACCAGCCGAGGCCGAGCAGCACCAGTCCGACGGTGATCTGCACCTGCGAGTCGCCCGACGTGCCCGAGACGACCACGGCGAGCAGCAGGACGAGCTGACCGGCGAGGATCGTGCGGGCCGGTCCCCAGCGGTCGGCGAGCCAGCCCATCACCGGCGACAGCGCGTACATGCCCGCGATGTGCAGGCTGATGGTCAGGCCGATCACCTCGACCGCGGCGCCGTGGTCCTGCATGTGCACGGGCGTCAGTGCCATGACGGAGACCATCACGGCGTGCGCGAGCGCGATCGTGACGACGGCCGTGCGGGTCTCGCCGCGGACGTGGGGGAGCGCGGACCGCACCCGCGGCACTGCGACCTCCATGCCGTCGCGTCGGGTGGGCGGCAGCGGGTCGGGCCGCAGGAGCAGGAGGTTCATCAGGCCGGCCAGGAGGAACGCCACGCAGGCGAAGACCATGGTCCCGGCCAGGTCGGGAACGCCGAGCGCACGGGCGGTCGACGTGCCCGGGCCGGTGAGGTTCGGGCCGAGCACGGCGCCGACCGTCGTCGCCCAGGTGACGAGCGAGAGCGAGCGGCCGACCTGGTGGCTGGCCGCGAGGTCGGTGGCCGCGAAGCGCGACTGCAGCGTCGCCGCGGTGCTGACGCCGCACAGCAGCAGGCCGACCAGCACGAGCACGAGGCTGTCGGCGGTGGCCCCCAGCACCACGATCGCCGCGCCGGCCGCGCCGAGGAACCAGCCCACCGTCAGGGCGGGCCGGCGGCCGGCCCGGACGGCGAGGGTCGCGAGCGGCACGGTCGCGAGCGCCGCACCGAGCGTCAGCATGACGGTGGCCATGCCGGCCCAGCCCGACGACCCCGACACCTCGCGCAGCAGCAGCACGCCGACCGCGAGGCCGGCGCCGCTGCCGATGCCGCCGACCACCTGCACGACCACCAGCACCCGCAGGACGCGGCGCTGCGCGACCTCCGCGGCGCTCACGAGGCCCAGATGGTGACGCGGTCCTCCGGGTCGAGCCACAGGGCGTCGGCCGAGGTGGTACCGAACGCCTCGTGGAAGGCGTCGATGTTGCGCACCACCTGGTTGCACCGGAACTCCGGCGGGGAGTGCGGGTCGACGGTGAGCCGGCGGACCGGGTAGGCGATGCCGAGTCCGCCGAGGTCGCCGATGTTCTCGCCGATCGTCAGCTCGCCGTTGACCTTCTGGCCGTCGGCGCCGTCGGGCGACAGCGCGCCGTACTGCTCCACGAGCGCCGCGGTGAGGCTCTCGAACGCGGCACGGTCCTCGTCGCTCCACCAGTTCCGCAGGGCGCCCGTGCCGTCGTAGTGGCTGCCCTGGTCGTCGAAGCCGTGACCGATCTCGTGACCGATCACCGCGCCGATCGCCCCGTAGTTGACGGCGTCGTCAGCGTCGGGGTGGAAGAACGGGGGCTGCAGGATGGCGGCGGGGAACACGATCTCGTTCATCGTGGGGTTGTAGTAGGCGTTGACCGTCTGCGGCGTCATGTACCACTCGTCGCGGTCGATGGGCCGGCCGATCTTCGCCAGCTCGCGGTCCATCGAGACCGTGAGCGACCGACGGGCGTTGCCCAGGAGGTCGGTCGGGTCGGTCTCGAGCGCGGTGTAGTCCTTGAAGCGTTCCGGGTGGCCCACCTTGGGGGTGAACGCGTCGAGCTTGGCCAGCGCCTCGGTCTGCGTCGCCTCGCTCATCCAGGGCAGGGCGGAGATGCTGCGACGGTAGGCCTCGACGAGGTGCGCGATGAGGTCGTCCATCCGCTCCTTCGCGGTCGGCGGGTACTCGGTGCGCACGTAGATGCGGCCGATCGCCTCGCCCATCGCGGACTCCACGAAGCCCACGCCACGCTTCCAGCGCGGGCGCAGCTCGTCGGTGCCGCTCAACGTGCGGCCGTAGAAGGCGAAGTTCTCCTCCACGAACGCGGCCGGCAGGTAGGGCGCGGCGGCGTGCAGCACCTGCCAGCGCAGCCAGTCGCGCCACGCGGGGAGGTGCTCGACCGTCAGCAGCCCGGCGAGGCCCTCGAGGTACGACGGCTGCGACACGACAGCCTCCTCGAGCACCGACGCCGGGATGTCGGCGGCCGTGCTCCACGTGGTCAGGTCGAGCGGACCGAGCAGGGCCTGCAGGCCGTCGCGGTCGAGGAGGTTGTAGGTGCGCTGCGCGTCGCGGCACGCGACCCGGTCCCAGTGGTGCGCGGCGACCTGGGTCTCGAGGTCGAGGACGCGCGCCGCGCGGTCGGCGGGCGACTCGAAGCCGCCGAGGGTGAACATCCGCTCGAGGTGGTCGCGGTAGGCGGCCCGGACCTCGGCGGTCTCGTCGGTGCGGTAGTACGACTCGTCGGGCAGGCCCAGGCCGCTCTGCACGACGTGGGTCACGTACCGCTCGGGGTTGCCGCGGTCGGGCGCGATGTACAGGCCGACGACGCTCGCCACGCCGGAGCGCTCCAGGTGGCCCAGCACCTCGACGAAGGTGGGCACGTCGGCGACGCCGTCGATGCGGTGCAGGTCGTCCTGCAGCGGCTCGGTGCCGAGCGCGTCGATGCGGTCGGTGTCCATGAAGCTGGCGTAGAGCTCGCCGATCTTGCGCTCGTCGGCGTCGAGGTCGGCGGCCGGGTCGTCGAGTGCGTCGCGGCAGGACTCGACGATGCCGCGCACGACCCGCTCGGCCTCGTCGACCAGCGTCACGAACGCGCCGGCCGTGGCGCGGTCGGGCTGGATGGGCGCGTCGCGCAGCCAGGGTCCGTTCACGTGCCGGAAGAGGTCGTCCTGAGGGCGGGTCGCGGGATCGAACGCAGAGGTGTCGATGGCCGGACCAGCCGGCGCGGAGGGGGACTCGGTGGACGGGGCGCTGGCATCGGTCACCTGGATAGGCTACCTGCGTGTCCGTGTCGCACCCCGCCCATCTGACCGTGCTCGACGTGCAGGACGTGGGGCCGCACCTGCGCCGCCTCGTCCTCGGCGACGGCGACGTCGCGCGCGGCTTCGACGCGCTCGCCGCCCGGTGGTCCGGATGGGCCGACTCCTACGTCAAGCTCGTGTTCCTGGCCGACGGCGTCACCTACCCCGACCCGCTCGACCTCGACGAGGTGCGGACGAGCCTGCCGAGCGACGTCTGGCCGGTGCTGCGGACCTACACCGTCCGTCGGCTCGACCTCGAGGCCCGCGAGCTCTGGGTCGACGTGGTGCTGCACGGCGACGAGGGCGTGGCCGGCCCGTGGGCGGCGCAGGTGCGTCCCGGCGCGACCATCCACGTCCGCGGTCCCGGCGGCGCCTACGCGCCTGACCCGGCCGCCGACCACCACCTCCTCGTCGGCGACGAGTCGGCCCTGCCCGCCATCGCCGCGACCCTGGAGGCCCTGCCCGCCGGAGCCCGCGCCACCGTGTTCTGCGAGGTCGACGGCCCCGACGACGAGCTCGACGTGCACACCGTCGCCGACGTCGACCTGCGCTGGCTGCACCGCGGCGAGGCCGCAGCCGGCACGACGACGCTGCTCGACGACGCCGTCCGGGCCTGGCCGTGGCCCGAGGGACGGGTCCAGGCCTTCGTGCACGGTGAGTCGCGGCTGCTGAAGACCGTGCGCCCCTACGTCCGCGAGCGCGTCGCCCGAGGCGACCTGTCGGTGTCCGCCTACTGGCGGCTCGGCGCGACGGAGGAGGGGTTCCGGCGCTGGAAGGCGGAGCAGCGCGCCGTCGAGCCCGGCTGAGTCGTCGGTCTCACCCCAGGGGGCGGTGCTCCCGCCACCAGCGCCGGACCGGCTTCTGCACCGCGGGCGGCACCCACTCGAACCCGACGTGGACGGCGGCGCCCTTGGCCAGTCCGTGCGTGCGGGTGCGGCGCTCCCAGGCCGTCGGGGGTGCGGGTCGTCCGCCGTCGCGCTGCTCGCGGTGCAGCGCGAGGGCGCTGCGCAGGTAGGCGGAGCGCAGCGCGTCGCGCGAGGGTCGCTCGCCCGTGGCGAGCAGCTCCTCCACCCGGTCCACCACGGCCACGGCCGGCGCGACGTCGCGTCCGCCGAACCAGCTGTCGACCCAGTCGGGGTCGGGCGTGCCGAGGTCGTCGGCGTTGACCTGGTCGAAGGTGCGCAGCAGGCCGGAGTCGAGGAGCACGTGGTTGCCCAGCCGCTCGTGCACGCCGAGGTCGAGCACCAGCGCGACACGACGTCCGCGGTCCACCGCCTCGAGGCAGGCCGTCGACGACACCGTCACGAGCAGGTCGGCCTCCTCCAGCAGCTCCGGCACCGGCCGGTACGTGACGGCGAAGTTCGGCGGCAGGTCGTCGTGGGCGAGCAGGTCCTCCGGGTGGTGGTGCATCCGGTGGAAGGTGCCCTCGCCGCGGCGGTGACGCGGCTTGAGCAGGACCTGGCGGTCCGGGTGCCGGCGGGCGTGCTCGGCGAGGCGTCGGTACAGGTGCAACCGGTCGACCGGGCTGGCCGGGACCGTCGGCTGGTCGGCGAACAGCACCGTGCGCACCGGTCCGGTCTGCTGCGGTGCGGGCGAGGTGCTGAGGATGGGCAGCCCCGTGAGCAGCAGGTTGCCGGGCGCGATGTCGAGCCGTGACGCCACGTGCAGGAAGTGCTCGAGCTCGTGGCGCGCGTTGACCGCCACGACGTCGGCCGCGCACCGGTCGAGGTAGCCGGCGGTGATCTTCTCGATGATCACGCCCACCCAGCCCGCGACCACGACCGGGCGCGGTCCGTCGCCCGCGGCCTCGGCGAGGTCGAGCGTGAACCGGTGCACGGAGGGGCCGGAGAGCGCGAAGACCACCACGTCGTGCGCCTGCGCCAGCGCGACCAGGTCGTCGTCGGGGACGACGTCGACGGTGTCGACCCCCGTCGCCGAGATCTGCGCCGGCGACAGCGTGGCCATGCTGCGCGGCGCCACGACCCGGACCTGGAAGCCTCGGTCGCGCAGCTGCGTCCAGAGCGCCGCGGCCCACTTGAGCTGGGAGTCGAACGCCGCGACGACGAGCGCGGTGGGGGAGTCTGTGGTGTCGTGCACGTAGGCACGCTAGCCCCGGTGACGGCGCTGCTCCGAGGCCGAGCGGCCGCCTGCGGGCACTGTTGTCCGGGGGTTCGTCGGTGCTTCACCGGATGTCCACCGCCTCGTCCCACAACCCTCTTGACGGGGTCGGGACGCCACGCGACGTTCGCCGAACCTGCCCTGTTCGTTCACCTGCGCGTCGGGCCGGCTCCCTAACGTCTCGTCCTATGACCCTCCACCACCCCCTGCCCGTGCGCCGTCGTGCGGACCCGGGCGACGCCAGCGTGTGCGCCATCGTCCCGGCACGTGGTGGGTCCCGGGGCGTCCCGCGCAAGAACCTGCGCCCGGTCGGCGGCGAGCCGCTCGTCGTGCGGGCCGTCCGCACCCTGCGCGCGGTCGACGGCATCGACCACGTGGTCGTCACGACCGACGACGCCGAGATCGCCTACGCGTCGCGCTCGGCGGGGGCCCGCACGGTCGACCGCCCCCAGCAGATCGCCGGCGACACGGCGAGCTCGGAGTCGGCGGTGGCCCACGCGCTCGACCACCTCGAGTCGATCGGCCGGCTGCCCGACGTCGTCGTGTTCGCCCAGGCCACGAGCCCCTTCGTCGACCCGGCGCGCGTGGCGGAGGCCGTGGCCCTGGTCCGCGACGGCGACCACGACGTCGCGTTCAGCGTGGTCCGCACCCACGCGCACCTGTGGCGCCACGGCGAGCACGGCCCCGAGGGCGTCAACCACGACATGCACCGTCGGCAGCGCCGCCAGGACATGGAGCCGCAGTTCCAGGAGACCGGCGCCTTCTACGTCATGCGGACCGAGGGCTTCCGCCGGCACGGCCACCGCTTCTTCGGCCGGGTCGCGATGGTCGAGGTCGACCAGGCCGACGCGCTCGAGATCGACACCGAGCAGGACCTGCGCCTCGCCGAGGAGCTGCTGCAGCACCGACGCGCGGTCGGCTCGGACCCGTCGGCGTCGCCCGTCGCGGCACACGTCGTCGTCACGGCCTTCGACGGCGTGCACACCGACGGCCGGGTGGCGCTCGACGCCCACGGTCGCGAGACGGCCCTCGTGCACCGCGCCGACGGCGAGGGCGTCGAGCGGCTGCTGCGCTCGGACCGACCCGTCGTGGTGCTGACCGACGGACCCGACGCGGTCGCGGCACGCCGCGCCCAGGCCCTCGGTGCCGTGCACCTCGAGGGCACCCCCGACAAGCTCACGGCCCTGCGCACGTGGGCGCGCGAGCACGACGTCGCGCTGCAGGACATCGCCTACCTGGGCCACGACGTCACCGACGTCGAGGTCCTGGCTGCCGTGGGCTGGCCGGTCGCACCGGCCGACGCCCACCCGGCCTGCCGGGTCGCCGCACGCCACGTGCTGCGTCGACCCGGGGGGCAGGGAGCGGTGCGCGAGCTCGCGGACCGCGTGCTCGCGGCGAAGGACTCGTCCGTCACGGACACGACACAGGAGGGACCGGATCATGGCTGAATGGGTGAAGATCGGCGACGCGATCGTCGGACGGAGGCGTCCCACGTACGTCATCGGCGAGATCGGCATCAACCACAACGGTGACGTCGAGGTGGCGAAGGAGCTCATCGACGTCGCCGCCCGCGCGGGAGCGCAGGCCGTCAAGTTCCAGAAGCGGACCCCGCACATCTCCACGCCCGAGGACATGCGTCACGTCGTGCGGCAGACGCCGTGGGGCGAGATGACCTACCTCGACTACCGCTACCGCGTGGAGTTCGAGGCCGAGCAGTACGCGCAGATCGCGGCGCACGCCGCCGACCGCGGCGTCGACTGGTTCGCGTCGCCGTGGGACGTGCCCGCCGTGGAGTTCCTGGAGGAGCTCGGCGTCTCGTGCCACAAGGTGGCCTCGGCGTCGGTGACCGACCTGGAGATGCTGGCCGCCCTGCACGAGACGGGCAAGCCGATCATCCTGTCGACCGGCATGAGCACGCTCGAGCAGATCGACCGTGCGGTCGAGGTGCTCGACACCGACCAGCTCGTCATCCTGCACGCGACGTCGACGTACCCGCTGCCGGCCGAGGAGGCCAACCTGCGGACCATCCACACGCTGCAGGAGCGCTACGGCGTCCCGGTCGGGTACTCCGGCCACGAGACCGGCCTCGAGATCTCCCTCGCGGCCGTCGCCCTCGGCGCGGTCGCGGTCGAGCGGCACATCACGCTCGACAACGCGATGTGGGGCTCGGACCAGGCGGCCAGCCTGGAGCCGCAGCCGTTCGTCGACCTCGTCCGCGACATCCGCACCGTCGAGCTCGCGCTCGGCGACGGCGTCAAGCGCGTCATGCCGGGCGAGCACAAGCCGATGGCCCGCCTGCGGCGCCACACGGACGCGGTCATCGCCGCCTCGTGAGCCAGGCCGACGTCGTCCGGGTGCTGGTCCTCTGCGACACCGACTCCTACGTCAAGTGGGGTGCGGCGCTGGGGGACCGGTTCCCGGACGACTGGCGCGTGGACCTGGTGGTCGCCCGCAGCACGGCTGCGCCGAGCGCCTCGCAGCTGGCCGACGCGCTGGCCGGGACCGCTGCCGCCGGCAGCACGCCCGACGTGGTCGGACTCGCCGACCTACGGCGACGTCTGCAGTCCGAGCGCCCTGACGTGCTCGTGCTGTCGGCGCGTGGCTGGACCGTGCAGGCGGCCACGTCGGTCGTCGACAACGTGCCCGGCCGCCCGGTGATCGTCACCGGGCTGCCGGGCGTCGGCGTGCCCGTGCTGCCCTACGGGCTCGGCTTCCGGCGGGCCGCCGACGTGTTCGTCGTGCACAGCCGCCGTGAGCTGCGCGAGTTCCGTCACGCGAGCCGGCGCCTCGAGCTGCCCGACCGCTTCGAGCTCGGCCACCTGCCCTACCTGGGGCGCTCGACGTTGGACGAGCCCGTGCCGCCGCGCGCCGACGGGCCGGTGGTCTTCGCCGCGCAGGCTCTCGTGCCCGCCTCGGCCGCGGAGCGCACGCACCTCGTCTCCCGGCTCGCCGACGCCGCCCGCGCCCACCCCGACCGCGAGGTCGTGGTCAAGGTGCGGGCCCACCGCGGCGAGGCGCAGACCCACCACGAGCAGGTGCCGTTGGAGGACCTCGTCGAGTCGCTCGACGACCGGCCGGCGAACCTCGTCGTCCGCACGGGTCCCATGCACGAGCACCTGGAGCGCGCCGGGGCGTTCGTCACCGTCAGCTCCACCGCGCTGCTCGAGGCCGTCGCGTGCGGGGTGCCCGCCGTGGCCCTCGACGACTTCGGCGTCGGGGTCGAGCAGATCAACCTGGCCCTGCAGGGCAGCGGGCTGCTGGGCTCGCTCGACGACGTGGTGGCGGGTCGCTTCGCCCACGCCGACCCGGCCTGGTGCGTCGACAACTACTTCCACGACCCGTCCGAGGACACCTGGGTCGAGCGGGTCCGCGGGCTCGTCGAGCAGCGACGGTCCGACGGGCTGCCGGCCTATCCCGAGCTGCCCGGGTCGTGGCGCGACGGGTTCCGGCGGATCCTCTACCGGCACTTCGCGTTCACGGACGGCACCGAGCGCACCACGCTGCTCGCGACCGTCGAGCACCGGGTCGCCGGCGCCGCGCTGTGGCTCACGCAGCGTCGCGGCCGGCTCCTGCGCCTCGTGCGCCCCGACGTGCGCGGGGGAGCTGCGCAGACGTTCGCCGCCGAGAACAGCGCCACCGCGCCGCAGGCCGAGGACGTGCGCACGCCCACGTCCTGACCGTCGGTCCCGGGGCAGGCTGCCGGCCCGGGTCAGACGTGGCCGAGCTCGCGGTAGCGGGCCTCGGTGGCCTCCTTCTGCGGCCGCCACCACGCCTCGTTCTCGCGGTACCAGTCGATCGTCGCCGCCAGCCCCTGCTCGAAGTCGGTGTACCGCGGCGTCCAGCCGAGCTCGGTGCGCAGCTTCGTGGAGTCGATCGCGTAGCGCAGGTCGTGCCCGGCGCGGTCGGTCACGTGGTCGTAGGCGTCCGACGGCAGACCCATCAGCGTGAGGATGAGCTCGACGACCTCGCGGTTGCTGCGCTCGCCGTCGGCTCCCACCAGGTAGGTCTCGCCGATCCGGCCGTGCTGCACGATCTCCAGGACCGCGCTGCTGTGGTCGTCGGCGTGGATCCAGTCGCGCACGTTCAGGCCACGGCCGTAGAGCTTGGCCCGGCCGCCGTCGAGCAGGTTCGTCACCTGCCGCGGGATGAACTTCTCGACGTGCTGGCGCGGACCGTAGTTGTTGGAGCAGTTGCTGAGCGTCGCCCGGACGCCGAACGAGCGCACCCACGCCCGCACCAGGAGGTCCGAGCCCGCCTTCGTGGCCGAGTACGGGCTCGAGGGGTTGTACGGGGTGGACTCGGTGAACCGCTCGGGGTCGTCGAGCTCGAGGTCGCCGTACACCTCGTCGGTCGAGATGTGGTGCAGCCGGACGTCGTGACGACGTGCGGCCTCGAGCAGCGTGAACGTGCCGACGAGGTTCGTCGTGACGAACGGGCTCGGGTCGGACAGCGAGTTGTCGTTGTGCGACTCGGCCGCGAAGTGCACCACCGCGTCGGCCTGGGCGACGAGCCGGTCGACCAGCTCGGCGTCGGCGACGTCGCCCACGACGAGCCCGACCCGCGCCTCGGGGAGCCCGGCGAGGGACTCCCGGTGACCGGCGTAGCCGAGGTGGTCGAGCACCGTCACCGAGAGGTCGGTGTGGGCCACGACGTGGTGGACGAAGTTGGAGCCGATGAAACCCGCACCGCCGGTGACGAGGAGCTGCCGCATGGGCCGAGCGTACCGACTGGCGTCCCCGGGGAGGGCCCGGTCGGGGCGGCCGGTCGAGCCACGGCGTCGGGACCCGCACGCTACGATGCCGAGGGCGGAGGCTCCGCCCGTTCCCGAGTCGAAGGACCGCCCACCCCCGTGACCACGCTTGACCTGAGCGAGTTCCGCACCCCCGGCCGGGGCCGCGGGATCCTCGACGTCTTCACCTGGCGCTACCTGCTCCGTCTCCTCGTCCGCAAGGGCACGCAGACCCGGTACCGCAACTCCGTCCTCGGGTGGACCTGGTCCTACGT
>NZ_LUNF01000167.1:0-9091 GCF_001626145.1 Aeromicrobium sp. REDSEA-S32_B7 | reverse complement strand
GAGGTCGCGGGCGGCGTCGTGCTCGCTGCGGACCGTCCCCGTCGCCCGCGCGGTCGGGGCGTAGGTTGCCGCCGGCCTGCGCTCGAGCCCGAGCCCCAGACCGTCGGCCTCCGCGGCGAGCCACTCCTGGGCGCGCAGCGTGCTGGCGACGTACGCCGCCGCCGACTCGCGCCGGCCGGCGCGGAGCATCCGCGACAGCATGGTCCCCTGGAGCGCGGAGACCTTGCCGGTGGTGCGGCCGGTGGTGAGGGCGGTCTCCGAAAGGCCTCGACGGAACGAGCACGCCCCGCGTGGTCGGCCGTCCCGGCCTTCGCCCCCATCGGTGGATCTGCAACCTCAGAGAGGCCGCTGCGGTTGCCGAGCCACCGATGACGGGGGTCCTGGTGCGTCCTCCACCGAATCCCCGCTCCGGGCGGGGACTTCTCCACCGTCTCAGCGCTCAGAGGGTGGAATCCACACCGCGCACCCCGGCCGACCGGTCCATTCGGTGGAGAAGTCACCGCCCGACAGGGGAACAGCGCAGGAGGCAGCCCGCGCCACGAGCAAGCGAACCGCTACGTGTGAGATAGGCAACCCTTGCCTCAACCGGCGCAGGTAAGCCTATACTCACCTCATGAGGTCCCACCGTCGCCGCGTCCCGCTGCAGCACGTGCTGCTCGCCGGCTGCGCCGACGACCTCGTGGTGCTGCAGTCGGCGCTGGCCCTGCTGCCCGCCGACGTGTACGGCCAGGTGGTCGTCGAGATCGACCCCGACGTCGACCTCCCCGTCCTCGAGACGCCCGCCCGCGTCACCGTCCACCGCGTCTGGCCCGGCACCGCCGACCGCGCCGTGGCCGCATGGATCGCGGAGTGGATCCCCAGCGAGCCCGACGCCGCCCGCACCGTCGGGCTGTGGATCAGCGCCGGGTCGAGCGCCCGCAGCGTGCCCGTCGAGCTCGACGTCGTCGCCCAGACCATCTGAGCTGCCCATCCGAGCGACGCACCTCAGCGCAGGTGCAGCGCCATCCACGTGTCGTCCACGGGTGAGCCGTCGATGAGGAACTCCCCGACGAGCACGCCCTCGACGACGAAGCCGCAGCGCTCGTAGAGCCGCTGCGCAGCCGGGTTCGTGCCCAGCACCCGCAGCGTCACCTTCGCGGCGCCCTCGGCGTGCGCCCGCTCGACGGCCGCACGCACCAGCAGCTCGCCGGTCCCCCGACCCCGGGCCGACGGGTCCACGGCCAGGCCGTCGATGATCCGCACGTGCGCGTGCGTGGCCAGACCACCTGCCCGGTGGAGCGCCACGTAGCCGACGACCGCGCCGTCGCGCTCGGCCACGAGGAAGCCGCCCGGACCGCCGTTGCGCTCGCCGAAGAACGCGTCGCGGGCCGGCGGCTCGCCCGGCGACCACCGTGGGCTCCAGGTCGCGAGGTCGAGACCGAGCAGGGCGGCGTCATCGGCGAGCACCGCAGGGCGGACGTGGGCCATGGGCCCGATCCTCGCACTCGCGCCGACTAGCCTGTCGGCGTGGACCGTCACCGCCGACCCGCCGTCCGCCCGGTCGAGCCGTGACCCCGCTCGTCGCGTCGTTGCTGCCGGACGAGGCGGTGGTCCACGAGACGCGGCGGTCCGGCGCGCCTGGTCAGGCGTGGGCCCTCCTGGCCGAGGAGGAGCGCCGTCTGGTGCCAGGCGCGGGGGAGCGTCGGCGGGACGACTGGGCCACCGGACGACTCCTCGCGCACGCGGCGCTGGCCGAGCTCGACCGAGACGTGCCCGTCCTTCGCCGGGGCGACCGGGGCGAGCCGCTGTGGCCGGCCTCCGTGGTCGGCAGCATCACGCACTGCGACGGCTACGCGGCGTGCGCCGTGACGCACGGCGGCGACGTCCGCGCGCTCGGGATCGACGTCGAGCCGAGCCTGCCGCTGCCACCCGGCGTGCTCAACGTGGTCGCGTCGCCGGCGGAACGTCGCCATCTCACTGACCTCGCCGACCAGGACGCCTCCGTGCCGTGGGACCGGCTGCTGTTCTGCGCCAAGGAGGCCTGCTACAAGGTCTGGTTCCCCCTGGAACGGCGGTGGCTGGGCTTCGACGACGTGACCGTGCACCTCGCCCGCGACGGCAGCTTCGAGGTCATCCTCGACGCCGTCGCCCGGACGTCCCTCCCTGCCCGTCTGCGGGGACGGTGGGGCGAGCGCGACGGTGTCGTGGCGGCGGCGATGCACTGGCGTCCTGCCGTCGGAGGGCGGTCGGACGGATGAGCGACGAGCGGCTGCGCGGAACATCGGGCCGGTCTCCCGTCGTTGCACCGGGCATGACCACCATCGCCGTGACCGGCGCCACCGGGACCGTCGGCGGGCTCGTCGCCCGCCACCTCGCCGAGGCCAGGGCGGAGGCCCGCCTGCTCGTCCGCGACCCGAGCCGGGCCCCCGACCTGGGGCTGCCGGTGTGGCAGTGCGCGTACGACGAGGGGCCCGCGCTCGGGGAGGCGCTGGCCGGCGTCGACGCGCTCTTCTTCGTCTCCGGGCACGAGAGCGCCGACCGGTTGGCCGACCACCGCTCCGTCGTCGAGGCGGCCGTCGAGGCCGGGGTCGGGCACGTCGTCTACACGTCGTTCGTGGGCGCGGCCGCCGACAGCACCTTCACGCTCGGCCGCGACCACGGAGCCACCGAGGACCTGTTGCGCGATTCCGGCCTCGCGTGGACCTTCCTGCGCGACAGCTTCTACGCGGAGGTGTTCCCGCACTTCGCCGACGAGGAGGGCGTGATCCGCGGCCCGGCCGGCGAAGGACGGGTCGCGGCGGTCTCGCAGCGTGACGTCGCCGCCGTGGCCGCCGAGGTGCTGCTCCATCCCGGCGACCACGCGGACCGCGCCTACGACCTCACCGGCCCCGAGGCGCTGACCCTCGCGGAGATCGCGACCGTCCTGACCGAGGTCACCGGCCGACCGCACCGCTTCCACGACGAGACGCTCGAGGAGGCCCGCGCCAGTCGCGCCCACTACGGCGCCCCCGACTGGCAGGTCGACGCGTGGGTGAGCACCTACACCGCGATCCGCGACGGCGAGCTCGCCGACGTCAGCGACGACGTCCCTCGACTCCTGGGGCGCCCGGCTCTCTCGCTCGCCGAGGCCCTCACCGCGCCTCGCTGACGCGTCACGCCGTCGCGGCGGCCAGGACGGCCAGCTCGTCCTCGCGCGTCAGGCCCGCCGCGCGGGGTCGGTCCAGACCTCGTGCGCGCTCGTCAGCGAGCACCTCGGCGGCCGTCTCCTCGAGCGGGCGACGGAC
Organism: Aeromicrobium sp. REDSEA-S32_B7; assembly: GCF_001626145.1. Classification (NCBI taxonomy): domain Bacteria; kingdom Bacillati; phylum Actinomycetota; class Actinomycetes; order Propionibacteriales; family Nocardioidaceae; genus Aeromicrobium; species Aeromicrobium sp. REDSEA-S32_B7. The sequence goes on along the minus strand of NZ_LUNF01000167.1, from coordinate 5,828 downwards.
GAGCCCCGCGGCCTCCGCCCGGGCGGTGTCGATCCGCATCATGCCGCCGTAGCCGTCGGGCAGCCAGAGCGGCAGTGAGCGCTCGCCCGACCACGGCCGCACGTCGATCGCCTCCAGCCGTTCCGGGCCGACGGGCACGAGGCGTCCGCGGAACCCGACGGTCTGCGCGACCCGCAGCAGCGCCTCCCCCAGCGCGACGCCGTTCCCGGCGACGTTCAGGACCCCCGTGACACCGCGCTCGGCTGCATCCACCGCGAACGTCGCGACGTCTCGCACGTCGACCACCTGGCACCACGCTTCCGGCGGGTCGGGCACCAGCACGTCGTCGGCGTCGGCCTGGGCGAACCGGGCCGGCCAGTAGCCGAACCGGTCCGACGGGTCGCCCGGGCCGGCCAGCAGGCCCGCACGCAGCACGAGCGGGGAGGCGTGCGCGAGGACCGCCCGCTCGCACGCGACCTTGCCCTCGCCGTACTGCTCGGCGTCGACCTCGTCCGTCGCTACCGGGTCGCGCAGCGGGTCGTCCTCGTGCAGCGGTCCCGACAGGTCCGCGTACACGTTGGCGGTGGACACGAACGTCCAGTGGGCGGTCGCGGCGCCGAGCGCCGACAGGGCGGAGCGGACGTGTCCCGGCTGGCGGGCGACGTCGACGACGGCGTCCCACGGTCCTGCCACCGCGTCGTAGGCGTCGGGACCGCCGCGGTCGGCACGCACCCAGCGCGCGCCGTCGACGACGTCGCCGCTCTCGCCACGCGCCAGGCACGTGACGTCGTGCCCCCGCTCCAGCGCGCTCCGCGCGACCTCGCGGCCGAGCCATGCCGTGCCACCGAGCACCAGCCACCGTCCCATGCCTCCACCTGAGCAGGACGGGCGCCGACTCGCCAGAGGTGTTCACCGAGGGCTGACGGCCTAGGCTCAGGGCATGGCCTCCATCAGCACCCTCTCCGTCACCGGGACCGCCTCGACCCGCGAGAAGGTCGCGCTGCCCGACGGCGGCGTGCTCACGGTCAAGCTCGTCTCGCCCGACGGCGAGGTGCTGGCCGCCTCCGCCAGCGTCGCCGGCGACGGACCCACCCCGTTCGAGCTGTCCGTCGACGCGGCGCTCGTCCACGACCCCGACACCATGCGTCTCTGGGCGATGCTGCGCACCGACGTCGGCGTGTGGGGCACCCCCGAGCTGGTCACCGTGCGCGAGGAGCTGCAGCTGTCACGAGTCGACGCCTGATGCCACGGGGTGCCCAGGTCACGCACCTGTCGCAGGAGGAGGTCGCCGCCGCCGACAGCCCCGTGCTCGGACGCATCGCCTCCCTGCTGCGGCCCTACCGCCGACAGCTGGTGCTCGTCTGCGTCGCCGTCGTGGCCGGCGCGGCGCTGACGTCGGTCATCCCGTTCCTCACCCGCGCCGTGTTCGACCAGGCGCTCTTCCCCACCGACGGCGGCCCCGCCGACCTCGGCCTGCTCGGACGGCTCGTCGGGCTCATGTGCCTCATCCCGGTCGTGACGGCCCTGATCTCCGTGGGGCAGAACTGGCTCACCGCCACGATCGGCAACTCCGCGATGGCCGACCTGCGCAGCCAGCTGTTCGCCCACCTGCAGACGATGGAGCTCGCGTTCTTCACGGCCACGAAGACCGGTGCCATCCAGTCGCGGCTCGCCAACGACGTGGCCGGCGTGCGGACGGTGCTCACCGACACTGCGACGACCATCCTGCAGAACACGGTCACGGTCGTCGCCGCCGTCGTCTCCATGGTGCTGCTGTCGTGGCAGCTGACGGTCCTGACCCTGGTGCTCATGCCGGCGTTCATCGCCATCCAGCTGCGGGTCGGTCGACGTCGCCAGAAGCTCGCGCGCCGCACGCAGGAGTCGCTGTCGGAGATGACCGCGATCACCGAGGAGTCGCTGAGCGTCTCGGGCATCCTGTTGTCGAAGGTGTTCGGCCGCGCCGAGTCCGAGACGGAACGCTACCGCGAGGCCAACCGGGAGCAGGCGCGCCTGCAGGTGGCGCAGGCGATGACCGGCCGCACGTTCTTCGCGACGGTCCAGACGTTCTTCGCGATCACGCCGGCCCTCATCTACCTGCTGGCCGGGCTGATGATCACCGGCAGCCTGCCCGGTGGGGCCGACGCGCTCACCGCCGGGACGCTCGTCGCGTTCACGACGCTCCAGGCCCGGCTCCAGATGCCGCTGCTGCAGCTGATGCGCGTGACGCTCGACGTCCAGACGTCGCTCGCCCTGTTCCGCCGCATCTTCGAGTACCTCGACCTCCAGCCTGCCGTGGTCGAGAGGCCGGGTGCCGTCGCGCTGCCCACGGTGCGGGGCGAGGTCGAGATGCGTGGCGTCTGGTTCCGCTACCCCGAGCCGCGCTCGCTCAGCGGGGGGCGGACCGGCGACCGGTTCGGCGACTCAACGGTGCGCATCGACCGGCCCGACGGCGTCGCCGCGCCCGTGCCCGACGACGCCTGGGCCCTGCGCGACGTGTCGCTGCGCGTCGAGCCGGGCCAGCTGGCGGCCATCGTCGGGCCGTCGGGATCGGGCAAGACGACCGCCACCTACCTGGTCCCACGCTTCTACGACGTCACCCGTGGTGCCGTGCTGATCGACGGCCACGACGTGCGCGACCTGACCCTCGACACCGTCACCGGCGCCGTCGGCATGGTCACGCAGGAGCCGTACCTGTTCCACGGCACCATCCGCGACAACCTCGCCTACGCCCGGCCCGACGCGAGTGCCGAGGAGATCGAGCAGGCTGCCCGCGACGCCAACATCCACGACCGGATCCTCAGCTTCGCCGACGGTTACGAGACCGTCACGGGCGAGCGCGGCTACCGGCTGTCCGGCGGCGAGAAGCAACGGCTCGCGATCGCCCGCGTGCTGCTCGCCGACCCCCGCATCCTCATCCTCGACGAGGCCACCTCGGCCCTCGACACCGAGACCGAGCGGCTCGTGCAGCAGGCGCTCGAGCGCGCCCGCGCCAACCGCACGACCATCGCCATCGCGCACCGGCTGTCGACCATCCACGACGCCGACGTCATCTTCGGCGTCGAGGACGGGCAGGTCGTCGAGCAGGGCACCCACGACGAGCTGTTGGCTGCTGGCGGCCTCTACGCCCGCCTCTACGTCGAGCAGTTCCAGTCGGGCCGGGGCCCGCGGCGCGCGGACGAGCGCCGGGCGGACGTCAGCGTGTGACCCGCCGTCCCGTCGCCGCCCCGCGCGGGCGGCTTCCGTCGGGGCTCAGCGCTACCGTCGTCGCGTGATCGCTCGAGTCGAAGGGACGGGTCGCCCCCTCGTCGTGCTGCACGGCTTCGGGGTGGACCACCGGATCATGCTGCCGCTCGAGTCCATGGTGAGCGACGTGTCCTGGCGCCGCGTGTACGTCGACCTGCCCTGGGCGGAGGCCGTGCACGACGCGGCCGCCTCGAGCGCGCAGGACGTGGCCGAGGGCGTCCTGGCCGAGGTCGAGGAGCACCTCGGCACCGAGCCGTTCGCCGTGATCGGGAACTCCTTCGGGGGGATGATCGCGCGGTGGCTCGCGCACGAGCGTCGAATCCGAGTCCTCGGTCTGGCCACCGTCGCCGGGCTTGTCCAACCGGACCACGCTGCACGCGACGTCCCGCCACGCACGGTCCTGCACCGCGACGACGCGGTCCTCGAGCGCGCCGGCGACGCACGCGACGACTTCGCGGCGATGAGCGTCGTGCAGGACGCTCGTTCGCTGGAGTCGTTCGAGGAGTACGTCCTCCCCGGCCTGCGCGGCGCGGACCCGGGCGCCATGGAGCGCATTGCGTCGGCGTACGCCCTCCCCGCGGTGCCCGAGGTGGCGCACCCGGAGCCCTTCGCCGCACCCACGCTGCACGTCCTCGGACGGCAGGACCACGTGGTCGGCTACGAGGACGCGCTCACCCTGCGCGACCACTACCCACGCGGCACCTACGCAGTCCTCGACACGGCCGGCCACAACGTCCACCTCGAGCAGCCCGGTGTCACGGGTGCCCTCGTCCGGGACTGGCTCGCGCGCGTCGACCGTCACGCAGAGCACCACGGCACGGCGTGAGCGGTCGAGCTGCGGTCAGAGGCCGCCGAGGCCCACGTACTTCGTCTCGAGGTACTCCTCGATGCCCTCGGCACCGCCCTCGCGGCCGAAGCCGGACGCCTTGACGCCGCCGAAGGGGGCGGCCGGGTTCGAGACGATGCCCTGGTTCATGCCGACCATGCCCGTCTCGAGGCCCTCGTAGACCTTCACCGCGCGGGCGTAGTCGGTGGTGAACGCGTAGGCGACGAGGCCGTACTCGGTGTCGTTCGCCATGCGGATCGCGTCGTCGTCGTCGGTGAACGTGAAGATCGGCGCGACCGGGCCGAAGATCTCCTCCGTCGACACCTTCGCCGACAGCGGCACGTCGGTGAGGACGGTCGGCGGGTAGAACCAGCCGGGGCCGTCGGGCACCTGGCCGCCGGTGACCACGGTGGCGCCCTTCTCGACGGCGTCGTCGACGAGCTCAGCCACCTTGCCGCGCTGCTTCTCCTCCACCAACGGGCCGACCTTCACGTCGTCCTCCAGGCCGGGGCCGATCTTCAGGGCGCCCATCTTCTCGGCGAGCTTGGAGGAGAACTCCTCGGCGACGTCGGCATGGACGATGAACCGGTTGGCGGCCGTGCACGCCTCGCCGATGTTGCGCATCTTCGCGAGCATCGCGCCCTCGACCGCCGCGTCGACGTCGGCGTCGGCGAAGACGAGGAACGGGGCGTTGCCGCCGAGCTCCATCGACACCCGCAGCAGGCCCTCGGCGCTCTGCTCGACGAGGGAGCGCCCGACCTCGGTGGAACCGGTGAAGGTGAGCTTGCGCAGCCGCGGGTCGCGGATGATGGGCTCCATCACCTCGCCGGTGCTCTTGGTCGTGACGACGTTGAGCACGCCCTCGGGCACGCCAGACTCCTCGAGCACCTTCGCCAGCCACAGCATGGTGAGCGGGGTGAGGCCGGCGGGCTTGACGACCATCGTGCATCCGGCGGCGATGGCGGGCGCGATCTTGCGGGTACCCATCGCGAGCGGGAAGTTCCAGGGCGTGATCATCAGGCACGGGCCGACGGGCTGCTTCAGGGTCAGCAGGCGGGTGGCGCCGTTCGGCGCGACGGAGTAGCGGCCCGACACCCGGACGGCCTCCTCGGAGAACCAGCGCAGGAACTCGGCGCCGTAGGTGATCTCGGCCTGGCTCTCGCTGAGCGGCTTGCCCATCTCGAGCGTCATGATCGTGGCGAGCTCGTCGGCGCGGTCGACGACCGTCTCGAACGCCGAACGCAGGATCTCCCCGCGGTCGCGCGGCGGCACCTTCGCCCAGTCGGGCTGCGCGGCGACGGCCGCGTCGATGGCGGCCTTGCCGTCCTCCACGGTCCCGTTCGCGACCTCCACCAGCGTCGAGCCGTCCGCGGGGTTCTCGACGGCGAAGGTCGCACCGCCGCTCGCGTCGCGCCAGGAGCCGCCGATGAAGAGCTGGGTGGGGACGTCGGGCAGTGCGGAGGAGGTCATGTCCCGAGGCTACGACGGTCGCGGCCGGTCGGCACCTGGTGACCTTAGCCTCGCTGCAAGCATGGCCTTTGTCAGTGTTCTTTCGCTTCTGTGTTCGGTATCATAGGGGCATGTCCAGTACGCAGCTCGCCGACCGGCTCGAGGCCGTCGCCGCCGAGCTGCGCGCCTACCCGCGCCCACCGACGCGCTGCGGCTGCTGCAGGGACTCTCCAACGCGATCGACGCGGAGAAGGTGGTCCTGGTCGCGGAGGTCGACGAGCACCGCGACTTCGAGGCCGAGGGTTGCTCGAGCCTGAAGAACTGGCTGCGT
>NZ_LUNF01000166.1:0-9100 GCF_001626145.1 Aeromicrobium sp. REDSEA-S32_B7 | reverse complement strand
GGTCTACACCGAGACCACGCAGCGTGACGCGACCAACCGCCGCGTGTGCGACGCCCGCAACCAGTACGTCACCAACCTCGACTGCCCGAGCCCGGTGCGGACCGAGGGGTCCGCGGCGAGCAGCGTCTCGGAGGTCAACGTGGCCTACGACCAGCTCGGCGCGACGTCGTCGTTCTACACCAGCCGGTTCGGGTACGACCTGTCGACGCAGATCGGTGGCGGAGCGCTTCGCGCGACCGTGCGCGCGTGCTACCGCGACTCCGGCGGCGACTACGGCTGCCCGATGGAGAACGCGTTCTGGACGGGACGCAGCATGGTCTTCGGCCAGGGCTTCGCCTCGGCCGACGACGTGGTCTCCCACGAGCTGACGCACGGTGTCATCCAGAACACCGCGGACCTGGTGTACTCCTACGAGCCCGGGGCCATCAACGAGTCGATGGCCGACGTGTTCGGCGAGTTCGAGGACCTCGACAACGGCACCGGGAACGACACGTCCTCGGCGCGGTGGCTGCTCGGTGAGGACCTGCCCATCGGCGCGATCCGCGACATGAAGACCCCGGAGCGCGGCAGCCAGCCGTCGAGCTACCGCGGCCAGTACTGGCAGAGCGGCTCGAGCGACAACGGCGGTGTCCACACCAACTCGGGCGTGGGCAACAAGGCGGCGTACCTCATCACCGACGGCGGGACGTTCAACGGCCAGACCATCACGGGTCTCGGCCAGGCCAAGGCCGAGCAGCTCTACTGGCGCACGCTCAACGCACTGACGAGCTCGTCGAACTACGCCCAGCTCGGCCAGACGCTGAAGTCCTCCTGCTCGGCCCTCGCCTCGGGCGGGACCGCCGGGTTCACGTCGACCGACTGCCAGCAGGTGAGCAAGGTCGTGACCGCGACGCGGATGTAGGCAGGCGACCGAAGGGATCGCCCGTACCGCCCACGCGGTGCGGGCGATCCGTTCGTCCGGGCGGTGGACGAGGCGCAGAGCTGTCGGCGTCGCGCGAACCACCTTCGGTGGAGCTGAGGGGACTCGAACCCCTAACCCCCTGCTTGCAAAGCAGGTGCGCTACCAATTGCGCCACAGCCCCTCGCGGGATCAGACCGAGTCGGTGGCCTGCTCCCAGGTGGTGCGCGTGGCGGCGGTCCCGTCGTCGCGACGAGCCACGGCCCACAGCACCCCGAGCGCGGCGAGGACGACCGCGAGAAGCTTCTTCATCGCCGTCCTCCTCGGGCGTCCGGTGGTGGGCCTAGCTGGACTTGAACCAGCGACCTCTTCCTTATCAGGGAAGCGCTCTAACCGAGCTGAGCTATAGGCCCGCAACAGCGATGAACTCTACCCCACGCCCGGGTGACCGGGCGAACCGGGGGCAGCACCGCCGCAGTTCGCGGATCAGTGATCCGTGAACGTCACCTCGATGCCGCCCAGCAGCTGGGCGGCGAGGTTGTACAGGTGCGCGGCGATCGTGGCGATCGCCGTCATCAGCACGACGTTGACCGCACTGAAGATCAGTGTGAGGCCGACCAGGCGACCCAGCCCGAGGTAGTCGGTGAGGTCGAAGCTGCCGGCGCTGTCGGACAGCACGTTGGAGACCGTGCCGTTCAGCTGGTCCCAGATGCCGGTGAGGTCGAGGACCACCCAGAAGATGGTGACCGCGACGACCGAGACGATCATCAGCGCGACCGAGACGACGAACGCCAGACGGGTGACCGACCACGGCTCGACGTGCGTCAGCCGCAGCCGTGCCTGACGACCGGACGCCGACGCCGCTGCCGGCGAGGCAGGGGCGGCCGGAGCCTTCGGCTCGTCCTTGACGGCGGGGATGACCGCGGTGCTGTCGGGCGACTGCGACGTGGTGCCGGCGTAGTCGGCAGCCGTCGGGGTCTTCTCGCGCGCAGCCGCGCCCTTCTTGGCGGGAGCGGGCCCTGCGCTGCGTCCTTGCCGCCGCCGACGGGCTTGCCGTCACGGTCGAGGCGCGGGATCTGCTGCGTCCGCGCGGCGTCACCGGCGCCCGAGCTGGGTGCCCGGTCCTGAGGCTTCTGCTGGTCGCTCACTCGTCGTGCCCCTCGTCAGTCGTGTCAGTGACCTCGGTGCCCGCGTCGTCGGGCGTCACCGGGTCCACCGTACCGGCCGGGGCGTCGTCGGCCTCGCTGTCAGGCTCCGCCGCGCCGCTCAGGTCGGTGTTCCGTGCGATCGTGACCACCCGGTCGTCACCCTTGAACTTGACGAAGGTGACCCCCATCGTGCCGCGACCCTTGGCCGGCACGCCCGCGACCTGGCTGCGCGTGACCTGGCCTCCAGCGGTGACGGAGATGACGTCGTCGGAGTCCTTCAGCACCAGTCCGCCGACGAGCTCGCCGCGGGCCTCGGTGATCTGCATGGCCTTGATGCCCAGGCCGCCGCGACCCTGCAGGCGGTACTCGTCGATCGAGGTCTTCTTGGCGTAGCCGCCGTCGGTGACGGTGAAGACGTAGAGGCGGTCCTCCTCGGGCACGTCCTCGAGGGCGACGTCTGCGTGCTCGTGCCGGATGACCGTCATGGACAGCAGGGCGTCGTCGTCGCGGAACTTCATGCCGGTGACGCCGGACGTCGCGCGACCCATGGGCCGCAGCTGGTCGTCGTCGGACCGGAACCGGATGGCCTGCGCCTTCTTGCTGATGAGCAGGAGGTCGTCGTCGGGTCCGGCGATGTCGGCGCCGATGAGGGCGTCGTCCTCGTCGCGGAAGTTGATCGCGATGACACCGGCTTGGCGCGGGCTGTTGTAGTCGGCCAACCGCGTCTTCTTCACCAGGCCCTTGCGGGTGGCGAGGACCAGGTAGGGCGCCTGGTCGTAGTCGCGGATGGCGAGGACCTGCGCGATCTCCTCGTCGGGCTGGAAGCTCAGCAGCCCGGCGACGTGACCACCCTTGGCGTCGCGTCCGGCCTCGGGCAGCTGGTAGGCCTTGGTGCGGTACACGCGGCCGGCCGTCGTGAAGAACAGGATCCAGTGGTGCGCCGTGGTGGGGAACAGGTGCTCGACGAAGTCGCCGTCGCGCAGCTGCGCGCCGCGCACCCCCTTGCCGCCGCGACCCTGCACCCGGTACTGGTCGGTGCGGGTGCGCTTGGCGTAGCCGCCGCGGGTGATGGTGACCACGACGTCCTCGTCGGGGATGAGGTCCTCCATCGAGAGGTCGCCGTCACCGGGGACGATCGGCGTGCGGCGGTCGTCGCCGTACTTGTCGACGATCTCGGCCAGCTCCTCGCTGACGATGGCCCGCTGACGCTCCTCGCTGGCCAGGATGGCCTTGAAGTCGGCGATCTTGGCCTCGAGCTCGGCCAGGTTGTCGATGATCTTCTGCCGCTCGAGGGCCGCGAGGCGGCGCAGCTGCATGTCGAGGATGGCGCGTGCCTGCAGCTCGTCGATCTCGAGCAGCGCGATCAGGCCGTCGCGCGCCTCCTCGACGGTGGGGCTGCGGCGGATGAGTGCGATGACCTCGTCGAGCGCGTCGAGCGCCTTCACGAGACCACGCAGGATGTGGGCCTCGGCCTCGGCCTTCTTGAGACGGTAGGCGGTACGCCGCTGGATGACCTCGATCTGGTGGGCGATCCAGTGCGACACGAACCCGTCGAGGGTGAGGGTGCGCGGGACGTCGTCGACGAGCGCCAGCATGTTGGCGCTGAAGTTCGACTGCAGGTCGGTGTGCTTGTAGAGGTTGTTGAGCACCACCCGGGCCACGGCGTCGCGACGCAGCTCGATGACGATCCGCATGCCGGCACGGTCGGACGACTCGTTGCGCAGGTCGGAGATGCCCTGCACACGGCCGGCGTTGACCAGGTCGGCGATCTTGCGCATGAGTGCGTCGGGGTTCACCTGGTAGGGCAGCTCGGTCACGACGAGCTGGATGCGGCCCTTGTGCGGTACATGTCCTCGATGCCGCGCGTGCCCACGATGAGGCCGTGGGTCGGGAAGTCGGGACCCTTGACCCGCTCGATGAGCGCCTCGAGCAGCTCGGCCTTGCCGGCGTCGGGGTGGGCGAGCGCCCACTGGACGCCGTCGGCCACCTCGCGCAGGTTGTGCGGCGGGATGTTGGTGGCCATGCCGACCGCGATGCCGGCCGAGCCGTTGACGAGCAGGTTCGGGATGCGCGCGGGCAGCACCGTCGGCTCGGAGGAGCGGCCGTCGTAGTTGGGCTTGAAGTCGACGGTGTCCTCGTCGATGTCGCGCACCATCTCCATGGCGATCGGCGCGAGCTTGCACTCGGTGTACCGCATGGCGGCCGCCGGGTCGTCGCCGACGGAGCCGAAGTTGCCCTGGCTGGCGATCATGGGCGCCCGCATGACCCACGGCTGCGCGAGCCGGACGAGGGTGTCGTAGATCGCCGTGTCTCCGTGCGGGTGGTACTGACCCATCACGTCACCGACGATGCGGCTGCACTTGGAGAAGCCGCGGTCGGGACGGTATCCGCCGTCGAACATCGCGTAGAGCACGCGCCGGTGCACCGGCTTGAGCCCGTCGCGCACGTCGGGCAGGGCCCGCGACACGATGACGCTCATCGCGTAGTCGATGTAGGACCGCTGCATCTCGTCCTGCAGCTCGACGGGCTCGATGCGGTCGCGCTCGATGGGGGTGTCGGTCATGTGTCGGTTCTCGTTTCAGGAAGGCGTCGCGGGAGCGGGCTGGCGGCCGGACGGCCTAGATGTCGAGGAAGCGGACGTCCTTGGCGTTGCGCTGGATGAAGCTGCGACGCTGCTCGACGTCCTCGCCCATGAGGATCGTGAAGATCTCGTCGGCCATGGCGGCGTCGGCGAGGGTGACCTGGCGCAGCACACGCGCGTCGGGGTCCATGGTGGTCTCCCACAGCTCGCCGGCGTTCATCTCGCCCAGACCCTTGAACCGCTGCACCGGCGCCTCCTTGGGAAGGCGGTAGCCGGCCTCGTCGCCGGCCGCGAGCAGCGCGTCGCGCTCGCGGTCGGAGTAGGCGAGCTCGTGGGCGTGGTTGGTCCACTTGATCTTGTACAGCGGCGGCTGCGCGAGGTAGACGTGGCCGTTGTCGATCAGCGGCTTCATGAAGCGGAACAGCAGCGTGAGCAGCAGGGTGGAGATGTGCTGGCCGTCGACGTCGGCGTCGGCCATGAGCACGATCTTGTGGTACCGCAGCTTGGCGATGTCGAAGTCGTCGTGGACGCCGGTGCCGAGCGCGCTGATGATCGCCTGGACCTCGGCGTTCTGCAGGATCTTGTCGATCCGCGCCTTCTCGACGTTGAGGATCTTGCCGCGCAGCGGGAGGATCGCCTGCGTGCCCGGGTCGCGGCCGTTCTTGGCCGAGCCGCCGGCGGAGTTGCCCTCGACGACGAACAGCTCGCACTTCTCGGGGTCGCGGCTCGAGCAGTCGGCCAGCTTGCCGGGGAGGCCACCGCCGCCCAGGAAGCCCTTGCGGTTGCGGGCGAGGTCGCGGGCCTTGCGCGCGGCGAGCCGGGCGGAGGCGGCGTCGATGGCCTTGCGGATGACGACCTTGCCCTCGGCCGGGTTCCGCTCCAGCCAGGCGGCGAGCTCGTCGTTGACGACCTTCTGGACGAAGCTGCGTGCCTCGGAGTTGCCGAGCTTCGTCTTCGTCTGGCCCTCGAACTGCGGCTCGGCGAGCTTGATGGAGATGATCGCAGTGAGACCCTCGCGGATGTCCTCGCCCGACAGCTCCTCCTTGCCCTTGAGCAGGTTGTTGGTGTCGGCGAACCGCTTGACGGTCGTGGTGAGCGCGGTGCGGAAGCCCTCCTCGTGGGTGCCGCCCTCGTGCGTGTTGATCGTGTTGGCGAACGTGTGTACCGACTCGCTGAAGGAGTCGTTCCACTGCATCGCCAGCTCGAGGGAGAGGCCGTTCTCCTCGTCGTCGCGCTCGATGGAGATGACGTCGTTGTGGATCGGCGAGCGGGTGCCGACGTTGATGTGGTGCACGTAGTCGACGAGTCCGCCGTCGTAGCGGAAGCGCACCTCGCGCTCGAGGTCGTCGGCGCCGTCCTCGTCGTCGCTGCCGAGGTCGCGCTCGTCGCGCAGGTGGATCTCCAGGCCCTTGTTGAGGAACGCCATCTCGCGGAAGCGGCTCTTGAGGGTGTCGAAGGAGTAGTCCGTCGTCTCGAAGATGTCGGCGTTGGCGTAGAAGGTCTGCGTCGTGCCGGTCTCGTCGGTCGCCTCGCCCTGCTCGAGCTCGCCGGTGGGCACGCCGTTGTCGAACGTCTGGCGCCAGACGAAGCCGTCGCGCTTGATGACCGTGTGCATCGTGGTGCTCAGCGCGTTGACGACGGAGATGCCGACGCCGTGCAGACCGCCGGACACCTTGTAGCCGCCACCACCGAACTTGCCGCCCGCGTGCAGCGACGTCATGACGAGCGTGACGGCCGGGATCTTCTCCGTCGGGTGCATGTCGACGGGGATGCCGCGACCGTCGTCGACCACGCGTACGCCGCCGTCGTCCTGCAGCACGACCTCGATGTGGGTGGCGTGGCCCGCGAGCGCCTCGTCGACGGAGTTGTCGACGACCTCGTAGACGAGGTGGTGCAGACCGCGCTCGCCCGTGGAGCCGATGTACATGCCGGGACGCTTGCGGACGGCCTCGAGACCTTCGAGCACCTGGATGTTGCTCGCGTCGTACGAACCCTCGACCTGGGAGCGGGAGACCAGCTCCTCCGCGATGGGCTCGGGCGTGGTCTCGTCGTCAGGAGAGGTGGTCACTGTTCCAGTATACGGGCGATTGTGTGGCTCCCAGCGCACCTGCCCTCGTGTCACCGCGGGCCCGGCGGGTCCAGAGTAGTGCTGAGCGGGCTCGCAGCCCCTCCAGGAGCGCCGCGCGGGGTGGGGCCCCATGCCCCGATCGTCCCCGGGGGGCGTTCGGGCGTCTGAGGCCCGTTGGCGCGCCGCGACGCAGTTGACCCTGTCCGTCATCGTAGGAGGCATGACCCTCGTGGACCCCGACGTCGCTCCCGCGCCGGCGCGATCGACCCGCCGGACGGGCTCGAGCGTGCGCGGCACCGCCGCCGTCGTGGCCCTCGGCGCGACGCTCGCGTGCACGGTGCTGGCGTGGTTCGTGCTGCGCACCCCGCTCGGTCAGCGCCTCGACGAGCGCGCGATGAACACCGTGGTCGCCGGCCGCGACACGCAGCTGCAGGTGCTGAGCGTGCTGGGCTACGTCTCCATCGGCGCGATCGTCGTCGTGGCGCTCGCGTGCGTCGTCGTGGCGCTCCTCCGCGGTCGCGCCGCGCTCGCTCTCGGTGCCCTGACCGTGATCGCGGGCGCCAACGTGACCACCCAGGTCCTCAAGCACGCCCTGCTCACGCGCGCCGACGTCGTCGACGGGGTCGTCGCCCCCGTCAACAGCTTCCCGAGCGGCCACACCACCGTCGTGGCCGCCGGGGTCGGCGCGCTGTGCCTCGTGTCGCCGCGCTGGATGCGGCCCCTCGTCGTGCCGTTCGGTGCGTTCGCCGTGACCCTCACCGGCGCGTCCACGGTCGTGGCCGGGTGGCACCGACCCTCCGACGTCGTCGGCGCCGTGCTCGTGACGACCGCCTGGACCGCCGTCGTCTCGTGGGTCCTCGGTCGCCAGCACGTCGCCGTCCGCGGCACCTGGCTGCTCGCCCTCGTCGGCGCCGTCGCCGCGATCGGCGCCCTCGTCGCCATCGGCGTTCGCCCCTCCTACGGCTGGGACGGCTTCACCGACGCCGCCCTCGTCCTCGGCGCCCTCGGCGTCACCCTCGGCCTCGGCGTCGCTGCGGGGAACCGGGCGACGCCGACGTCGTAGGGGTCGGGTCGCGCCCTCGCTGGGGGCTCGTGCGCTGCCTGCGGGGGTCGTGACCTTGCTGGCGCGCTGCCGCAGGGGGTCGTGACCTTGGTGGTGCGCTGCCGCAGGGGGTCGTGACCTGCTGGTGCGCTGCCTCGGCTGGTGCTGGCGGTGGTCTCCGAGAGGGCCTCGACCGGCAGCGGGCCCGACCACGGTTTCGGGTCTCGGGGTCTGGCTTGAGCCCCGTGGGTGACGCACGCTTCTTCGTTTCTGCGTTCTCGGGCCACGATTCTGCGTTTGCGCGTCCTATCGGTGGATCTGCTACCGCAAGAGCGCTTCTGCGGTTGAGAATCCACCGATAGCGGGCTGTCGGCGCGAAAGTCTCTGCGTTCGCGCGCCCGAGTCCGAACGCTTCTGCGTTCACGACGGGATCCCGTAGGCAACGCAGAATCCTTGTCCCCCCGCACACGAACGCAGAAGCTTGCGTCCACCCCAGCACCAACCCGCAGCCCGAGACCCCAGACCAGCGCGCCCGCCCGCCGCCCGGTCGAGGCCCTTTCGGAGACCAGATACAGCGAAGGCCGAGACAGCGCACCAGCGGGTCGAGACCTCCTGCGGCAGCGCACCAGCTAGAAGAGGCCCCCGCCGGCAGCGCACCAGCAGCCCGAGCCCAGCGATCAGCCGTACGTGTCCCGCGGCCCGCGACCCTTCACCGACCGGGGGCCACGCTTCCAGGAGGGGGCTTGGGGGCCACGGACCTCGATGCGGAGGACGGCGCCGTCGCCGAGCTCCTCGTTGAGGCGGGCGACGAGGCGAGGGGCGAGCAGGCGGAGCTGGGTGGCCCAGGCCGTCGAGTCAGTGGTCACGTGCAGGACCGCGTCCTCGTACCCGTCGACGGTCGAGTGTCGGGCGACCTCGGGGCCGACGATGGAGGACCAGTCGGTGAACACGCGCTGCGCCGACAGCCGGTCGTCCCAACCCTGCTGGCGCACGAGTGCACCGAGGGCGTCGGCGACGGTGGTCGGGTCCTCCCGACTCTTGCGCCGGCGGGGGGTGGAGCCGTCGGTACGTCGACGACGGGGACGCAGCGGTGCGCCCGTCCCGCGGTAGCTGTCGGCAATCTCGCGGGCCAGGCCGAGTGGGTCGTCGGAGCCGGGCGGCTCGGTGCCGTCGTCGTCGGGTGGGGTGCCGGACACCTCAGGCCTCCGTGACCTTGCCGGCGTGCACGTCGAAGCGGTGGCCGGCGAGCGCAGCGGGCACGTCGTCGGCGACGGCCGCCGTGACGAGCACCTGCTCGGCGTCGCCCACGAGCTCGGCGAGCTGCTCGCGGCGACCCTCGTCGAGCTCGGCGAAGACGTCGTCG
>NZ_LUNF01000165.1:0-5866 GCF_001626145.1 Aeromicrobium sp. REDSEA-S32_B7 | reverse complement strand
ACACCGGCGCGCGAGAAGCCCCGCAAGACTGCGGCGAACACGACGGGGGCGAAGAAGAGCGGCGCGGGTCGCCCCAAGGCCTCGACGTCGACCGCGAGCGGCTCGCCGTCGCGGCCTCGGCGGTCGACGAGCGCCTCGGGGCCCGACGCGACACCGCACCTGCGAGCCGTCACGGAGGAGGACGCCGCCGCTGCTGCGGCGGCCGCGGCCGAGGAGGCCGCCCGCGAGACGCGCACGGCGTCGGGTCGAGCCACCCTGCCGGGCCTGCCCGTCGAGGAGGTGCTCGTGGCGGTCGTCCAGGCGGCGCAGCGGATCCTCGGCAGCGACTGGGAGCACCGGCTGGCCGTCGCGGTCGCGGCGCTGCGCAAGCGGCTCTCGGGCGACTTCGAGGTCGACGACTTCGGCTTCGACCCGCAGCTCGCCGAGGTCCTCACGGCCGCGTTCGAGCCCATCGCGGAGAAGTGGTTCCGGCTCGAGGTCCGCGGTGCGGAGAACATCCCGAGCGAGGGCGGCGCGCTGCTCGTGGCCAACCACTCCGGCACCGTGCCGATCGACGGACTGATGACGGGCTACGCGGTCAAGCGCCACGGGGGTCGCGACCTGCGTCCGCTGGGTGCCGACCTCGTGTTCGCCCTGCCGTTCGTCGGCCAGGTCGCGCGACGTGCCGGCGCCACGCTCGCCTGCACGCAGGACGCCGAGCGTCTGCTGGGCTCCGGCGAGATCGCCGGCGTGTGGCCCGAGGGCTTCAAGGGCATCGGCAAGCCCTTCGCCGAGCGGTACAAGCTGCAGCGCTTCGGCCGCGGCGGGTTCGTGTCGTCGGCGTTGCGGGCCCAGGTCCCGATCGTGCCCGTCTCGATCGTCGGCGCCGAGGAGATCTACCCGCTGGTCGGCAACGTGCCGTCGTTGGCGCGGCTCCTGGGGCTGCCGTACCTGCCCATCACGCCGTTCTTCCCGCTGCTCGGACCGCTCGGCATGATCCCGCTGCCCAGCAAGTGGATCATCGAGTTCGGCGAGCCGATCCGCACCGACGCCTACGAGCCCGACGCGGCCGACGACCCGATGCTGCTGTTCAACGTCACCGACCAGGTGCGCGAGACGATCCAGCAGACGCTCTACCAGCTGCTCGTCGAGCGAGGCAACGCCTTCTTCTGAGCAGAGCCCGTGATGCTCGGGCGGTCACGGCACACCCGTGCCGCGCCGGGCCGACGACGACGTGGCGCGTGCTACTTCTTGGGGCCGAGCAGACCGCCGAGCAGGCCGGGCACGAGGCCCTCCTGGTCGTCGTCGCCCAGCAGACCGCCCAGCAGCGGGTCGGTGACGGTGCCGAGGCCCTTGCGCGGCGTCGCGGTGGGCGACGGCGCGGGCACGGTCGGCACCTGCACGAGCGGCGGAGTGGTGGACGGGGTGATCGTCGACGGAGCGGCGGAGCCACCAGCCGTCGACGGCGACGGCGCGGCGGAGGAGCGGCCAGCCGAGGCCTCGCGTCGCGACCCCGAGTCGGAGTCGGCCGGGGCGAGCACCGAGCGGACGACGCCGACCAGCGAGCCGAGGTCGGCGGTGCCGCAGCTGGCGCAGAGCCGGCCGGCCTGTCCGGCGAGGTCGGTGACCGCAGCGGCCGCAGCGGAGAACGACTCCGACGCGTCGGCGGGCACGTCGGCGGCGATGGTCGTGAGGTCGACCGCGGACGCGGCGGCGAAGTCGTTGACGGTCTCGATGGAGGCCGTCGAGCCGTCGGTGTCGTAGGCGTCGAACAGCGAGGCCGAGCCCTGCTCGGCCTGCGTGCTGAACTCGTCGAGCAGGGCGGGCACCTGCCCGCGCGCAGCGGGCGAGCCGTCGGCGATCACGGCGCGGACCTCGCGCAGCCGCTCGGTCGCGAGCTCGAGGCGCTGGGTGCCGCGCGCCTCGTCGGAGCGGTGCAGGGCGAGCTCGACGTCCTCGACCGTCCGCTTGACCGGGTAGAGCACGTCGCCCGGGAGGGCCGAGGCGCTGCCGGCCACGAGGCCTACGACGCCGAGGGACGACACGGCTGCGACCGCGGCGGTGGCGAGCCGGCGCCGTGCACGCGACGGGGCGGCGGCCGGTGCGCCGGCAGCCGCGTCGGCGGTGCGACGGGAGGCGCCAGGAGCAGGGACGAGGACGGTCTGGCCCTCGGTCATCAGACGCTCGCGCAGCGCCGAGGCGAACTCGGGGCGGGGTGCGACGGTGGCCGACGCGCGCAGGGTCTGCGCGGTGCGGACGAGCTCGGCGACCTGGCCCGTGCCGTGCGCACCGGACTCCCACGCGTCGTGGAAGTCCTGGGCGTCGTCGCGGCCCGGTCGGCGGATCATCGCGTCGTCCTGTCTGTGGTCGTGGTGGTACGAGGTCCAACGACCATGAAGACGTGCGGGTTACGGGAACGTGACGCGGTGCGCGCGAGGAATCTCGGACTCATCGTGCGTCCTCGGGCATCTTCTTCGCGAGGTTGCGCACGGCGCGCAGCTGCAGCTGCTTGATCGCACCCTCGGTGCGCCCGAGCGCGGCGGCGGTCTGGGCGATGCTCAGGCCCTGGATGAAGCGCATGAGGACGCACTCGCGCTGCTCCGTCGGCAGCTCGGCCACGGCGGCGAACAGCATCTCGTTGGAGAGCAGCGCCATCACGTCGTCCTCGGTGCTCGGAGCGCTCTGCGGGCCCTCCGGCACGTCGTCGGAGACGATCTCCAGCCGCGCACGACCGGACTTGAAGTGGTCGACCACCAGGTTGCGGGCGATCGTCGTGAGCCAGGCGCCGAAGTCCTTGCCCTGCCAGCTGAACCGCTGGATGGCCCGCAGCCCGCGCACGAACGTCTCGCTGGTGAGGTCCTCGGCCAGGGTCTGGGAGCCGACGCGGTAGTAGATGAACCGGTAGATGCCGGTGACGTAGTGGTCGTAGAGCTGGCCGAAGGCGTCGACGTCGCCCTCGCGGGCGAGGTCGACGAGGGCGCGCAGCCGCAGGGCCTCAGGGTCGCCGTCGGGATCCACGGGGCCGCTGGAGAACGCCGCGTGCGACGCGGGTGCCGGCTCGGCCAGCGCCATGGCCAGGCGCAGGTCGTCAGGCGTCAGCAGGGCGAGCCGCAGCGCGGCGCGCAGTGCTCCCGTCCAACCCTCCATGATCCCTCCCGAAGATCTGGACGATCTTAAGCACCTGAGGAGGTTCCTGTCAGGAGTTCTCAGGTAACGAGCCGGCCAACACGACGCCGGTGCAGGTCAGCGCGACCGACGCAGCGTCCGGACCGCCTGCCAGGCGGCGGCTCCCGCGACGGCCACGCCGGCGGCGCGCGTGCCGGCGAGCGCGACCTTGCGCCCGGTGCGGTAGTCGCGCACGTCCCAGCCCTGCGCCTTCGCGTGCGCGCGCAGCCGGGGGTCGGGGTTGATCGCACAGGGGTGGCCCACCAGCGAGAGCATCGGCAGGTCGTTGCTGGAGTCGGAGTAGGCGTAGCAGCGCTCGAGGTCGAGGCCCTCGCGCTCGGCGATCGCGCGCACGGCGACGGCCTTGCCCTCGCCGTGCAGCAGCTCACCGACCAGCTCGCCGGTGTAGGTGCCGTCGACGTGCTCGGCCACGGTGCCGAGGGCGCCCGTGAGGCCGAGGCGTCGGGCGATGACCGCCGCGATCTCGATGGGCGCGGCGGTCACGAGCCAGACCCGCTGCCCGGCGTCGAGGTGCTGCTGGGCCAGCGCGCGGGTGCCGGGCCAGATCTTGTGCGCCATGTGCTCGTCGAAGATCTGCTCGCCGATCTCCTCCAGCTCGGACACGTCGTGGCCCGCGATGAACGCGAGCGCCGAGGAGCGGGCCTTCGCGATGTGCTCCGGGTCCTCGACGCCGGCCAGGCGGAAGTAGACCTGCTGCCACGCGGCCTTGACGATGTCGCCCGTGGTGAAGAAGTCGCGCTGGTGCAGCCCGCGCGCGAAGTGGTAGATCGACGCGCCCTGCATGATCGTGTTGTCGACGTCGAAGAACGCCGCGGCGTCGGGGTCGGGATCGGGGGCGAGCCAGTGCTCGACCTCGCTCGCGGCCGCCGCAGCCTGGCCGGCGAGCACCGACCGCGACCGCAGGTTCGGCCCCGGCCGGGGGACCCGCTGGCTGGACATGACCCGAACCTATCGGGTTCCCCGTCCCTTCCCCGCGTTTTGCGGACCTGATGACGGAATCCGGCGCCGAAACCGGCGCAAGGTCCACGAAACGGGGGGACCGGAAGGGGGTGGGAGAGGGGCGCGGCGGGCTGGCCCTCTGTGGTTGACTCGCGTCGTGACCTCCTCGAACGTGTCCGCGCTGGTCAGCGCCGCCGCGCGACGCTCGCCCGAGGCCGTGGCCCTCGTCGAGCACCGCGGCGGACGGCAGGAGCGGACGTGGGCACAGCTCGACGCCGACGTCGACGCCGCGTCCCGCGCGCTGAGCGGCGTCGGCCTGCGCGCCGGGCACCGCGTCGCGCTCGTGATGGCCAACCGGATCGACCTCGCCGTCGCCTACTTCGGGATCCTGCGCGGCGGGATGGTCGCCGTCCCCGTCAACCCGCGCTCGACCGAGCGCGAGATCGGCCGCATGCTGGCCGACTCCGGCGCGCGGGTCGTGCTGTGCGACGAGAGCGCCGTGGAGCAGGTGCGTGCCGCGGTGGCCGACCTCGACGTCCTCGTCGTCGTCGACGGCACTTCGCCACGCGAGGGCGAGGTCGCGTTCGACCGTCTCCTGCGCGACGCCCCCGACGTGGAGCCGGCCGCGCCCCGCGACGAGGAGGCGCCGGCGGTCGTGCTCTACACGTCGGGCACGAGCGGCAAGCCGCGGGGCGCGATCCTGACGCACCGTGCCCTGCTCGCCAACATCGAGCAGACCGCAGCGGTCGAGCCGCCGATCGTCACGCCCGACGACGTCGTGCTCGGGCTGCTGCCCATGTTCCACATCTACGGGCTGAACGCCGTGCTCGGCCAAGCTGTGCGGCAGGGCGCGCGGGTCGTCATGGTCGACGGCTTCGACCCGGCCGGCCTGTTGCGCACGATCCGCGACGAGGGGGTCACGAACGTGGCCCTCGCCCCGCCGGTGGTCGCCGCGTGGGCGGGCCGCGCCGACCTGCGCGAGCACCTCGCCGGCGTCAAGCACGTGCTGAGCGGTGCCTCCACGCTCGACCCCGAGCTCGCCGCGGAGTTCGCGGCGTCGTCGGGGCACGTCGTCGAGCAGGGCTACGGGCTCACCGAGACCGCCCCCGTCATCACCGCGACGCTCGCGTCGGGCCGCCCGGACGGCGTGCCCCCGCGGCCCGGCTCCGTCGGACGTCCGCTGCCGGGCGTCGAGCTGCGCCTCGTCGACACCAGCGGGCAGGACGCCGAGCCCGGTGACCCGGCCGAGGTGTGGGTGCGCGGACGCAACCTCTTCTCCGGCTACTGGCCCGACGGGTCCGACGGTCCGCGCGACGACGGCTGGTACCCGACGGGCGACATCGGCTACCTCGACGACACCGGCGACCTCACGCTGGTCGACCGGGTCCGTGAGCTCGTGATCGTGTCGGGTTTCAACGTCTACCCGGCCGAGGTCGAGCTCGTGGTCGCCGAGCTCGACGACGTCGCCGAGGTGGCGGTCGTCGGTCTCCCGGACGAGCAGACCGGCGAGGCGGTCGTGGCGTTCGTCGTCGCCGGGGACGGTGCAGCCACGGACGGTCTCGAGGCCCGGGTGCTGGAGCACTGCTCCACGCGACTGGCCCGGTTCAAGCAGCCGCGCCAGGTCGTCGTGGTCGAGGGGCTGCCGCACTCCGCCACCGGCAAGGTCGCCAAGGGTCGGCTGCGGGCGCTGGCGCGCAGCCAGGACCTCGGCCTCCAGGCCCGATGAGCCTGTTCCGTCGCCGCGCCGGGGCGTCCGACGACG
>NZ_LUNF01000164.1:0-30010 GCF_001626145.1 Aeromicrobium sp. REDSEA-S32_B7 | reverse complement strand
TGCGCTTCATCGAGGAGACCTGCAAGATGCGGGCCTTCGGCCAGCTGTGGGACGAGATCACCCGGGACCGCTACGGCGTCACCGACCCGAAGATGCGGCGCTTCCGCTACGGCGTGCAGGTCAACTCCCTCGGCCTGACCGAGGCGCAGCCCGAGAACAACGTCCAGCGCATCGTGCTGGAGATGCTCGGCGTCACGCTCAGCAAGAACGCCCGCGCGCGTGCGGTGCAGCTGCCCGCCTGGAACGAGGCGCTCGGACTCCCGCGTCCGTGGGACCAGCAGTGGTCGCTGCGACTGCAGCAGGTGCTCGCCTACGAGTCCGACCTGCTGGAGTACGACGACATCTTCGAGGGCTCGCACGTGATCGAGGCCAAGGTCGCGGAGATCATCGAGGGCGCGAAGGCCGAGATCGACCGCGTGCAGGCCATGGGCGGTGCGGTCGCGGCGGTCGAGTCGGGCTACATGAAGTCCGAGCTCGTCGCCTCCCACGCTGCCCGGAGGGCCCAGATCGAGGCCGGCGAGCTCAAGGTCGTCGGCGTCAACAGCTACACCGAGACCGAGCCGTCGCCGCTGACGTCCGACCTCGACGCGGCCATCATGGTCGCCGACCCGCAGGCCGAGGCGAACGCGATCGCCGACGTCCAGGCGTGGCGCGACCAGCGCGACCAGGCCGAGGTCGACCAGGCCCTCGAGCGGCTGCAGTCCGAGGCCAAGACCGACACCAACCTCATGGAGGCCACGCTGGCGGCCGTACGCGCCGGCGCGACCGTGGGTGAGTGGGCGGGTGCGCTGCGCGAGGTCTTCGGCGAGTACCGGGCGCCCACGGGCGTGTCCGGTGCGGTCGGCGTGGCCGAGGCCGGCGCCGAGCTCACGGCCGTGCGCGAGCGCGTGGCGCGGACGGGGGAGGAGCTGGGCACCCGCCTGCGCTTCCTCGTCGGCAAGCCGGGACTCGACGGTCACTCCAACGGCGCGGAGCAGATCGCCGTCCGTGCCCGCGACGTCGGCTTCGAGGTCGTCTACCAGGGCATCCGGCTCACGCCCGAGCAGATCGTGTCGGCCGCAGTCGCTGAGGACGTGCACGTGGTCGGCCTGTCGATCCTGTCGGGCTCGCACATGGAGCTCGTGCCCGACGTCCAGCGTCGTCTCCTCGACGCCGGCATGGACGACGTGCCCCTCATCGTGGGCGGGATCATCCCGGACTCCGACGGCCGCCGTCTGGAGGCCGACGGCATCGCCGCGGTCTTCACGCCGAAGGACTTCGGCATGACCGACATCATGAGCCGCATCGTCGACGAGGTCCGCAAGGCCCACGGGCTCGAGGTCTGAGACCGGGACGTGACGAGGCCCCGCACCGTGCGCGGTGCGGGGCCTCGTGCCGTCGTCAGTTGAGGACGCGGAAGTCCTCGGGCAGCCTGCCGCCGGCCTCGACGTCGCGGGCGAGGTCCTGCAGGGCCATGAGGGCGACCGACTGGGTGAACGGTCCGTAGGAGACCCGGGCCACGCCGAGCTCCTGCTGCCGGGCGAGCGGCACCGAGCCCGGGTAGCCGATGGTGGTGAGGCGCTGCGGTCCCCACGCGTCGACCAGGGTGCTGATGTCGTCCTCGGAGAGCGGACCAGGCACGAAGACGACGGGGGCGCCCGCCTCGATGAAGGCCTTCCCGCGCTGGACGGCGTCGGCGATGACCTCGTCGTGCGGACGGTCGCCGGCCTGCGCGACGACGTCGGTGCGGGCATTGAGCACGAACGGGACGCCCTCGGCCTCGCCGGCCCGCACGACGGCCTCGACCGCGGCGACGGCCTCGGCGAGCGGCTTCTGCTGGTCCTCGAGGTTGGCGCCGACCGCCCCGACGCCGATCGCCTTCCGAGCGGTCTCGCCAGGGTCGCCGTAGCCCGCCTCGAGGTCGGCGCTGACGGGGAGGTGGGTGTTCGCGACGATCAGCCCGATCGCGGCGATCATCTCGTCGACGGGGATGTTCTCCCCGTCCTCGTAGCCGTGGGAGGCCGCGATGGAGTGGCTCGCGGTGGCGAGGGCACGGGTGCCCTCGACCTCGGTCACGACGCGGGCGGTGATGGCGTCCCACACGTTGACGACGGTGAGCAGCTCCGGAGCGGTGTGCAGGTCGAGCAGGGTCTGGGCACGGGTCGAGAGGTCCATGGCCCTGACGCTAGGACAGGGGAGCGGGCCCCACCAGCCGAGTCCCGGGAGCTGGACGTCAGGCGGCGCGCAGGCTGGAGCCGGACGACTTCTTGCCCTTCTTCTGGGCCTTCTTCTCGGCCTTCTTCAGGGCTTTCTTCTTCGCCTTCTTCTTGGCCTTCTTCTTCGCTGCCTTCTTGGAGGACTTCTTGTCCTTCTTCTCCAGCGGCAGGACGGTTCCGTCGTCGTCGATGCGCACGAGGCGGCGACGCTTGACGCCGTACCCGTCGGGGAGGGTGCCTTCCTTCAGCATGCGCAGGGGGCAGCGCTTGCACCGCGTCTTGCTGACGCAGCACTTCTTCTTCGGGAGCTTCGACACGAGCGAAACCTAGCACCGCGGCCCCCACGGCGCCGGGTTCCTCACGTGAGGACCCCGGCGCCTGGATCAGCGCTGGAAGTGGTGCAGGTCGGCGAACCCGAGCCAGCGGAAGCCGTGGCGGCGCAGCACGGCGACGACCGGGTCGTTCGCGCCGCGGTAGGTGATGGCGGCGGGCGTGGTGCGCCGCTGCCACGTGCTGTTGGGCGTCCACCCGTAGCCCGACGCGAACGGGTTCTCCCACGGGTTGATGTCGATCGAGTTCCCGTACGCGTGGGGGCTGCGGGTGCCGGGTCGACCGACCACCTGCCGGCAGTTGAAGCCGGAGGTGTTGTCGGCGCGCATGGAGGCGTAGTCGTCGGCGCCGCGCAGGGCACTGCTCCACCCGAACCGGTCGACGCGGTACATCGACCGGATGGGTGCCCGCATGCGGAACAGATCGGTGAACACGGCAGCGGTGGCACGGGCGTGCTGGGCGTGGACGACGATCTCGCCGCGGCGGACGTAGCCGTCGAAGGCCCAGTAGCTGACGCGGACGACGCGCAGCTGGTCGCGGCCCACGGGGCAGCCCGCGTGCCAGCTGCGCCCCCGCATCGAGCGCCACATCGCCGTCGGGATGCGCGAGACCGTGGCGTCAGCACTCACGCGTGGTGCACGCGGCTGGGCGGCCAGGCGGATGCGAGGTCCGGGCGTGCCCTTCGGCAGCCGGATGACGGATCCGGGAGGCCGGTTGTCGACGTAGACCGAGCTGGAGCGGGTGGGCAGCACGGTGCTGGTGCCGAAGGAGCGCACCCGCCAGCGACCGTCGTAGCGGGGCTTGACGAAGGTCGATCCTTTGCCGTTGCGCAGGGTCACGGTGCCGGACCGGACCCACGTGCGGGTGCCGGAGCGGCGGAACTCCACGGCCAGGCGAGCGCTCACGGCACGCCCGTCGACGGTGCGCCACGAGGCGGCCACCTTCGCCTTCCTGTAGTCGGTGACCGCCTTCGGCATCGCGATCCGCGCGGTGCTGGGTGCCGCGGCTCCGACGACGTCGGCCGGCGCGGACGCAGCCACGACCGCACCGGCGTCGACGAGCTCCACGCGCACCGTGGTGCGTCCCGCCGCAGCAGGCACCCTCGCGGTGAACCTGCCGTCGCTCCCGGTGACCACGCTGGTCCCTGCGAGTGCGGTCCACCGGTCGCCCGAGCGTCGAGCGACGCGGAGGGCGCTGGTCGGGCTCGCACCGTCGACCCGACCGGCCAGCGCCGCGGTGGTGCGGGCCCAGACCCGCACCGTGGTCACGTCGAGCGTGACGGTGGGGCTCGGCGTCGTGGGTGGTGGATCGGTCGGCTCCGGCTCGACGGGGTCGGGCTCGGTGGTCGGCTCCGGTGTCGGGTCGGGGGACGGCTCGGCCGCCGTGCTGGCCCGCGCCGCCGCGGTGGGCGTGACGAGGACGGTCGTGAGGAGGATCACCAGGAACCGGCGCATGCCTCACCGTAGGACCGCTCCCGCCAGAACGCGCGTCGAGGAGCGGGGCGGCCGTCGGTCGCCTCGTCCACTGAGGCAATACCCTCCAGGGATGGTCGTGCCAACAGGAGACGAGAGTGCTGTCTGGGCGCGCGCCTTCCCTGCCCGTCTGGCCGACGATGTCGCGGTCGTCGTCGCTGCGCTCTCGGCCGCCTCGCACGGAACCTCGGCTCACACGATCGATTCGCCACGGCGTCCTCGTGGGATCGTGGTGGACGGAGAGGTCGTGGAGATCCCTGCTCGGCAGTATCACGGGGGCATGGACGCTCCAGACCGCGCCCGGCTCACGTCCACGCAGCTCGGTGTCGCAGCATGCATACACTCACGCCACCACGACGGCCGCGAGCGTCAGGCGTGGCTCCCGTCGCTGCTCACCTTCGACGAGCCGTGCGCCTCGCCCTTCATCGTCCAGCTCCTCGGCGAGTACGTCGTCGAGATCGTCACCGAGATCGAGTCGACGCTCAGGTCGGGAAGTACTGCAGCGTCGACGATCGAGAGGCTGGTGGCGTTCATGGAGGAGAACGCTCCGTTCGTGGCGCGCACGCGTGACCGCGCTCGAAGCTACTGGTGGAAGTACCACACGTACGCCTACGCGACGTTCGCTGACTACCCGGCGGCGAGGGCGCTCGACCTTCTCGCGGGCCGCGTGCTTGGCGTCTCGTCCGAGAAGAGGCGCACCTAGGGTTCGTCATGCCACGCGGTGCGTCGTAGTCGACCACGACGCACTGGATACCGCTGTCTCTGCGAGCCGGGCGGGACTGCCGGTTGACCTCCTGGGCGGCGAAGACGTCGTGCACAGAGCCGCTCTGGGTCGCGGTCCGCGTGGTCCGGGTAGCGTCAGCTTCTCGACGCCTCAGATGCAGTCGTCGACCGTCGCGTCGAGCATCATGCCTTCCATGCGTCGACCCACACCTGCTCGGGTGAGTCGAGGTCGTCGGACTTCAGCGCGACTCGGATGCCGGTCGACGTGGGGAACCCCTCCGCGACCGTGTTCTCGTCCGCATCCCCGATCCACAGTCGCCCCGTCGGGGTGGCGAGCCAGCCCTCGAAGACGATCGTGCATCCGTCGTCGACGTCAGGCGGGTCGGACCACAGCCGAACGGTGACGGTCGCTTCGGCCCACTCGAAGTCCCCTTCGAACGACTCGATGTCCTGCGCGTGGCGAACGGGCACGATGATCCCCTTCTCGTTCGCCGACACCCCACCGCTGGGATCGACGTCCGGTATATCTCCTCCGAGGTCGGGGTCGGACACGATCGCGATGCCCCAGTGCCATGGGCGAGTGACGTCGACCGTGGCAAGGGGTTGCATGGCATGGAGCCTAGAAGAGGCGCAGCGAGGGATCGTCGATGCCGCGCAGTGCGTCGTAGTCGACGACGACGCACTGGATGCCGCGGTCCTCGGCGAGGGTGCGGGCCTGCGGCTTGATCTCCTGCGCGGCGAAGATGCCCCGGACGGGCCGCAGCTGCGGGTCGCGGTTCATGAGCTCCAGGTAGCGCGTCAGCTGCTCGACGCCGTCGATCTCGCCGCGCCGCTTGATCTCCACGGCGACCGAGGCGCCCGCGTCGTCGCGGCACAGCAGGTCGACCGGACCGATCGCCGTCATGTACTCACGGCGCACGAGCGTCATGCCGACGCCGAGCGTGGTGGTGTGCTCGGCGAGCAGCTCCTGCAGGTGCTTCTCGACACCGTCCTTGCGCAGCCCCGGATCCACGCCGAGGTCGTGCTGGGAGTCGTGCAGCACCTCATCGACGAGGATGCGCAGCGTGTCGTCGGTCTTGCCTGCCTGCACGGTCCACTCGACCCGGCCGTCCTCGGCCGTGCCCTCCTTGAGGGTGCACGGCGGGCTCATCCAGTTCAGCGGCTTGTACGACCCGCCGTCGGAGTGCACGAGCACCGAGCCGTCCGCCTTCACCATGATCACCCGGGTGGCCATGGGCAGGTGGGCCGTGAGCCGCCCGGCGTAGTCGACCTGGCAGCGCGCGACGAGGAGACGCACTACTGCTGCCGGACCAGCGTGCCGAGACGGAACACGAGAGTCCCGTCCTTCACGGTGCCGCGATCGGTGTTGCCGTCGGCGCCCATCAGCTGCACGACGCCGTCGGAGACCTCGTAGTCGCCCGTGCGGAACTTCGGCACGCCCTGGAAGTCCTCGGTGAACGTGCCGTCCGCGGAGAAGGTGACGGTCCAGTCCTTCGCGTCGTCGCGCCAGGTGCCCGCCAGGTCGGCCGCGGTGGCCGGGTTCTCGGTCGGCGCGGCCGACGAAGGCGACGCCGAGGGTGCGGATGAGGATGCGCTGGGGGAGGGCGAGGAGCCCTCCGGCGTGCCCGGGCCGTCGTCCGTCCCGCAGGCCGCGACGGTCACGAGGACGAGGGCGGCGACCCCCGTGGCGCGGCTCATACGTCGATTCATAGGACAGTCCTCCCGTAGATCCTGATCGGACGCTAGTGTGTCACGACCCCGTAGTTACCTAGGAGTAGGCATGCAGGAGATCGTGGACCGTCTGACGGCCGACGACCGTGGCGCGCAGATCGCCCGGACACTGGTGTACCCGTACCTCAACCACGCCGCCTCGATGTACGAGAGCGGCTACGCGACGAAGGACGACATCGACGCCTCGATGCGGTTCGGGTGCGGCTACCCGGTCGGACCCCTGGCGCTCGTCGACGCGCTCGGTGCCGCGACCGTCGTGGAGGGTCTGCGCGAGCAGCATGCCTCCACCGGCGACCCGCTGCACGATCCCGCGCCGGTCCTCGTCAAGCTCGCCGAGGCCGGTTCGACCTTCGAGTCCGCCGCCGCGGACGGCGGAGCCACCCCGGCCCCGCAGAAGCACCACCCCGTCGGCAAGGTCGGCGTCGTCGGCACCGGCACCATGGCCTCCGGCATCGTCGAGGTCTTCGCCAAGGCCGGTCACGAGGTCGTCTTCGTCGGCCGCACCGACGACAAGGTCGCGGCGGTCCAGGCCCGCATCGAGAAGAACCTCGACCGCGCCATCGCCAAGGGTCGTCTCACCGAGGACGAGAAGTCCGACGTGATCGGTCGCCTCACCGCCGCGACCGACCGCCACGCGCTCGACGACGTCGACATCGTCGTCGAGGCGATCGCCGAGGACATCGACGTCAAGCTCGAGCTCTTCCGCGACCTCGACCGGATCACGAAGCCAGGTGCCATCCTCGCCACGACGACGTCGTCGCTGTCGATCGGGACGTGCGCCGAGGCCACGTCGCGCCCGCAGGACGTCGTCGGCATGCACTTCTTCAACCCGGCGCCCGTCATGAAGCTGGTCGAGGTCGTCTCGGCCGACAGCACGTCGCCCGAGGTCGCCGAGACGGTGAAGGCCCTGTGCCTCGACGTCGCCAAGCACCCGGTGTCCTGCGGCGACCGCGCGGGCTTCATCGTCAACGCCCTGCTGTTCCCGTACCTGAACGACGCCGTGAAGCTGCACGAGGCCGGCGGCGGCAGCCTCGAGGAGATCGACACGGCGCTCAAGGAGACCAAGCTGCCGATGGGTCCGTTCGAGCTCCTCGACGTCGTCGGCAACGACGTCTCGCTGGCCATCGAGCAGACGCTGGTGAGCACCTTCGGCCACGACGGGTGGACGCCCGCGCCCACCCTCGAGCGTCTCGTCGCCGAGGGCAAGCTCGGTCGCAAGACCGGCGAGGGCTTCCACACCTACTGAGCACCATCGCGTGAGCAGGGGCGTCCGGGTCTCCCGGGCGCCCCTGACCGCGTTCGGGCAGGTCCACTGAACGGACCGTCGGGTAACTCCGCTCGACACCAGTCGTTGATGCTCTCGCGACGGTCATCGGATCGACGCGGACGAACGACGGGAGCACCCGTGACGACGATCGACCTGGCGAGGCGCGGCAGCCACCTCGTGCGCAGCTCGGTGCTGTCGTTCGTCGTCTCCTTCGTGCCCGCCGTGGTCGTCGCGGAGGAGGTGGTGGGCCCGCCCTCGGAGCCCGACCACCAGCAGGTCGTGCTCTGCGACCACGGTCCCTGCGACGCCGACCGACCGTCGTCGGCGGCTGCGGCCATGGTCGACCAGCTCGTGGGGCAGGGCCTGCGGTGCACCGTGCGACCCCGACTCACGGACACCGTGGTCGTGGAGTGGTTGAGCGGAGAGGCGGCCGTGCTGCCGTTCGACGACGCGCTCGACGTCGCAGCGCACCGGCGGGGCTGGTTGCGCTCGTACTGCGTGCCCGACGCCGCCCGGTAGTCTCGCGCGGGTGTCCCGTCGACGTCCGCCCCGCCGTCCCCGCGGGCCTGCGTCAGCCTCGGCGCCACCGCCGGTGGAGAGCAAGCGCGACGGTGACTGGCACGTCCGTCGTGTGACTGGTTCGAGCGCGCGCAGCACCTACACGTGTCCCGCCTGCCACCGACCTATCCCGCCCGCGACGCCCCACGTGGTGGTGTGGCCCGTGCAGAAGGCGCTGCTCAGCGCGGACGCCGTCGACGAGCGTCGGCACTGGCACACCGCGTGCTGGACGCGCCAGCCCTAGGGCCTCAGGGTCCCAGGGGAGGACGATGCGGCGGGGCTCGCCGGCAGCTCAGCCGGCTGCCGGGGTGCGGGGCTCCTCGCCGGTCTCGTCCGCCGTCGCGTCGTCCGCAGCGGCGTCCGACGCCGCAGCAGGTGCCGGCTGGTGCTCGGCGTCCGCGCGCGCGTTGGCGACCAGCGACGCGGCCTCCTTGCGGGCGTTCTCGATGATGCCGGCCGCCTCGGCAGCAGCCGACTCCTTCGCCGCGTTCGCCTTGGCCATGAGCCCGCGTGCCCGCTCGTCGGCCGCAGCGGCACGGGTCTCGGCGTCGGTGACGAGCTTCGCGGTCTGCTCGGTGGCGGCGGCGTGGTTCTCGGAGGCCTCGCGCGCGAGCCGCTCCTTCTCCACGGCCAGGACGCGGCGAGCCTCGGTGACCTCGCGGTCGGCTGCGGCGCGGGCCTGCTCGACCTCGCGCGTCGCGCCGAGACGCATGTTCTGGGCGTCCTGCTCGGCGGCGAGACGGATCTGTGCGGCCTCACGGTCGGCCTGGGCGCGCACGTCGTCGGCGTGCGCCGCAGCCTCGGCGCGTCCGGCCTCGGCCTCGGTGAGGACCTCGCGACGCTTCTCCTCGATCTCCACGACGGCCCGGCCGCGGGTCTCCTCGGCCTCCTTCGCGGCGACCGTCCGGACGAGGGTGGCCTCCTCCTCGGCGATCTTCAGCGTCTCCTCGGCCTCGCGGCGGGCGCGGCTGCGGATCTCCTCGGCCTCCTGCTCGGCGAGCTGCAGCAGCTGGGCGGCGTGACCGCCCAGGCCTGCGTAGGAGGGCCGCTCGATCGACTCGACCCGCTCGCGCAGCTGCTCGACGATGTCGTGCAGCTCGTCGTTCTCCTCCTGCAGCGCCTGGACCGCGGCTGCGGCCTTCTGCAGCTCGGCGGTCTGGGTGCGGACCCAGGCGTCGACCGCGTCGCTGTCGTAGCCGCCGCGACGGGCGAGGGGGAACGCAGCCTCGGCGGACTTGCGCGCCGCGTCGAAGATGGACAAACCGGACTGCTCTTCGGCCATGCCGCTGTGCTCCCTGTCGGTTCGGGGGGGGGTGTGCTGGAGGTCGTGCTGGGACGCCGGTGGGCGCGGCGTGCGCTGCTGCGCCGGCCGCGGTGTGCGACGTCGTCCACCATACCCAGGCGGGGCGACGACGCAGTGACGACGCGGGCGCGTGCCGGACGTCCGTGCTGTGACGTCGACGCCCCACGCGACGAGGGCCCGGACGCGGTGCGTCCGGGCCCTCGACGGGGTACGTGCGTGCGCGGGTCAGATACCGCGGAAGCGGTTGATCGCGTCGAGGTGCCGCGCGCGGAACTCCTCGTTGCGCACGCCCAGGCCCTCCTCGGGTGCCAGCGCGAGCACGCCGACCTTGCCCTGGTGGAGGTTGTGGTGCACGTCGAGGGACGCCTGGCCCACGTCCTCGAGCTTGTACGTCTTCGACACGGTCGGGTGGATCTTGCCCTGCGCGATGAGTCGGTTGGCCTCGAAGGCCTCGCGGTAGTTCGCGAAGTGGCTGGAGACGATCCGCTTGAGGTTCATCCAGAGGTAGCGGTTGTCGTACTCGTGCATGAAGCCCGTGGTCGACGCGCAGGTCGTGATCGTGCCGCCCTTGCGGGTGACGTAGACCGACGCGCCGAAGGTCTCGCGACCGGGGTGCTCGAAGACGATGTCGATGTCCTCGCCGCCGGTCAGCTCACGGATCTTCTTGCCCAGGCGCTGCCACTCCTTGGGGTTCTGCCGGGTGCCGTCCTCGTTCCAGAACTTCCAGTTCTCCTCGGAACGGTTGATGACGTGCTCGGCGCCCATGCTGCGCACGATCTTGGCCTTCTCCTCGTTGGAGACGACGCAGATCGGGTTGGCGCCACCGTTGAGCGCGTACTGCGTGGCGAAGCCGCCGAGCCCTCCGGACGCGCCCCAGATCAGGACGTTGTCGCCCTGCTTCATGTTGCCGCCGTTCTTGGACACGAGCTGGCGGTAGGCCGTCGCGTTGACGAGGCCGGGGGACGCGGCCTCCTCCCACGTGAGGTGGTCCGGCTTCGGCAGGAGCTGGTTGGACTTCACGAGCGCGATGTGGGCGAGGCCGCCGAAGTTCGTCTCGAAGCCCCAGATGCGCTGCTGCGGGTCCATCATCGTGTCGTCGTGGCCCGCCGGGTCCTCGAGCTCGACCGACAGACAGTGCGCCACGACCTCGGCGCCCGGCTTCCACTGCGTGACGCCGGGACCCGTGCGCAGCACGACGCCGGCGAGGTCGGAGCCGACCACGTGGTAGGGCAGGTCGTGGCGCTTGGTGAGCGGCGACAGCTTGCCGTAGCGCTCGAGGAAGCCGAAGGTCGAGACGGGCTCGAAGATCGACGTCCAGACGGTGTTGTAGTTGATGGCGCTGGCCATGACGGCGACGAGCGCCTCGCCCGGGCCCAGCTCGGGCAGGGCCACGTCCTCGACGTGGATCGACTTGCGCGGGTCCTTGTCGCGGCTGGCGACGCCCTCGAACATGTCCACCTCGTCCTTGTGGACGGTGGCGGCGGTGTAGTGGTCGGGGATCTCCAGGTTGGCGAAGTCCTCGCCCGCCGTGTCTCCGGCGAGGATCGCATCGAGGATGTGCTGCACGGGGCCTCCAGTGGTGGGTGTTCCGGCGCTCGGTCCGGCACGGGTTTCGGCGATGTTACCGAGACGTAGCCTTCTGCGTCCCGTCTCGCGCATGTGGATCAGGTCACGCCGGGCGGGGGCCCGGCGCGAGGGCGGCACGGAGCGCCGCGACGACGTCAGTGGCCGGTGGCCGCGGGCTGGACCAGCTCGACGAGCACGCCGCCGGCGTCCTTCGGGTGCACGAAGTTGACCCGGCTGTCGGAGGTGCCGCGCTTGGGCTGGTCGTACAGGAGGCGGACGCCCCGGTCGCGCAGGATCGCCGACACCGCGTCGATGTCGGTCACCCGGTAGGCGAGCTGCTGGACGCCCTGGCCGTTGCGCTCGAGGAACTTCGCGATGGTCGAGCTGTCGTCCAATGGCGCGAGCAGCTGGATGCACGAGCCCGAGTCGCCGACCGCCAGCATCGCCTCGCGCACGCCCTGCTCCTCGTTCACCTCCTCGTGGATCGACTTCAGGCCGAAGACCGAGGAGTAGAAGGCGAGCGCCTCGTCGAGGTCGGGGACGGCGATGCCGACGTGGTCGATCGCGACGAGCAGGTGGTCGGGGACGACGGAGGAGGAGGTCATGGGAGGCAGCGTAGAGGAGCGTGCAGCCGGGCGCGGGCCGGTCGTCCGAGATCGAACGTAGTGTCGATAGTCCACGGAGGGCGGAGGTCGGATGCACGTCGAGATGCGCATGCTGCGGGCGCTGGTGATGGTCGAGGCGCAGGGTTCCATCGGGGGTGCGGCGCAGGCGCTGGCGTTCTCACCGGCTGCCGTCAGTGCCCATCTGCACGCCCTGGAGAAGGTGTGCGGGACGCGTCTGGTCGAGCGCACGGGCTCGGGGACGCGGCTCACGTCCGCGGGACGGCGAGCCGTGCCGATTGCTCGGCTCATCCTGGTCGCCGCGCAGGAGCTCCAGCGGCTGGAGGCGTCGGCGCGGTCCGGGCCGGCCGTGCCGGGGTCGCAGGGCCGACGTCCGGCCGGCGACGGCCGCAGGAGGTCACGTCACGACGCCGCGGGCAGCGGTCGCTCGGCGGCCATTACCAGGAAGCGAGGGACTTCTCAAGAGGAGTCCTAGAGATCGTGAATCTCGTTGTCCTGCGAGGGTCCGCTGCTCTTGGCTCGATGCTGCGCGGTCGAGCAGGCCGCCCGATCGTCGGGTCGAGCCCTGCTCCGTACCGGCGCGCACGGACGAGGCCGGGACGGCCGCCGCGGAGCCAGGGGAGGGGGAGTCGCCGTGCATCTCGACCTGCGGATGCTGCGCGCCCTCGTGGCGGTCGACCAGATCGGCTCCTTCACCGACGCCGCCCGGGTCCTGAGGTTCTCCACACCGGCCGTGAGCGCGCAGGTGCAGGCGCTCGACGGCCAGACGTTGACGATCGCGCTGGTCAACGCTGGTGCGCGCGACTCGTTCGTCGCGAGCGGGTCGGCCGAGTACGTGCAGCAGGCGCTGCAGCAGGTCATCGGCGTGCAGTGGCGGATCGAGGCGATCGTCGACCCGTCGGTCGACCCGCGCGCGGCCAGCACGCCGCAGCCCTCGGCGCCCGCGGCCCAGCAGGCCGCCCCGGCGCCGTCGGGGCAGGGTCGTGGCGTGGGCGCACCCGAGGCGGTCCGGCAGGCCATGCGCGAGCCCGGCTCGGTGGCACCGCCGGAGGATCCCGACCTCGCGGCGCACCCCGACGACCCGGTCGTCGACCAGGGCGCCGACCCCGAGCAGCTCCTCTCGCGGGAGCTGGGTGCGCGGGTGATCGATGAGATCGACCACGGCTGATCCCGGCGGGGGTGCCGGGCCCCGGGCGGCGGACGGCGCAGCCGGGGGTGCCGGTGCGGCCGTGACGGTGCACCGGCGGCGCCTCGGGCTCGAAGAGGGTCCGCTGGAGGTGCTGCGACGCTTCCGCGGCCGCGACCGTCCGGTGGCGCTGGTCGGTGCGTGGCACCAGGGCGACGCGCTGGTGGCCTGCGACCCCGTGCGGGTGCTCGACCCCGAGGTCGACGACCCGTTCGACCTGTCGCTGCCCGAGGTCGCGCTCGGGGCGTCGTCCGACGGGGCGGCCGGCTTCGGGGGTGGCTGGATCGGGCTGTGGGGGTACCGCCTCGGCGGGCGGCTGGAGCGGGTGCCACCGGCTCGTGCCCGCCCCGTCGAGCAGCCCGACGCGCGGCTGGCGTTCTACGCGTGGGTGCTGCGACGCAGCCGCGGCACGTGGTGGCTGGAGTGGCTGGGCGACGTCGACGTCGCGCCGGTGCTGGCGGCGCTCGAGGGTCCCGCGCCGGGGCCCGTCGCGCACGACGTCGGCCCGCTGCGGCTGGTGCCGTCGCCCGAGGAGCACGTGGCGGCGGTCGCGCGGGCCGTCGAGCACGTGCACGCGGGCGACCTCTTCCAGGTGAACCTCTGCGCGCGTCTGGAGGGCGACGTGCAGGGTCACCCGGTCGACGTCTTCTGTGCAGGGGCACAGCTCCTCCGCCCGGCCTACGGCGCGTTCGTGGGTGGCCCGGCCGGCAGCGGCGAGGGCGTCGCGTCGTTCTCGCCGGAGCTCTTCCTGCGCCGCACGGGCCATGAGGTGCTGACGTCGCCGATCAAGGGCACCGCGCCGCGCGGCGTCGGGCAGCAGGACGACGCCGCGGCGGCCGAGACGCTCGCGGCCTCGGCGAAGGACCGTGCCGAGAACGTCATGATCGTCGACCTGATGCGCAACGACCTCGGCGGGGTGTGCGCGCCGGGCAGCGTGCGGGTGCCCGCCCTCGTCCGGCCGGAGCGGCACGCCGTGTGGCAGCTGGTCTCCGACGTCGTGGGCCGCCTCGCGCCCGACGTCGACGACGCCGACCTGTGGCGGGCCACGTTCCCCCCGGGGTCGGTCACGGGTGCGCCGAAGGTGCGCGCGATGGAGGTGGCGGCGGAGCTCGAGGCGACCGGGCGGGAGGCGTACACGGGCGCGATCGGCCACGTGAGCCCGCTCGCCGGTCTCGAGGCGAACGTCGTCATCCGCACCCTGGAGATGGCGCGGGGGCGGGCGTGGCTCGGCGTGGGAGGCGGCATCGTGGCCGACTCCGACCCGCAGGCCGAGCTGGCCGAGGTGTTCGTGAAGGCGCGTCCGGTGGTCGAGGCCGTCGGTGGCACCCTCGTCGACGACGTCCCGCGTCCCGCGCCCGCGGTCTCGGCGCCGCACCGGTCGGCGGGCGACTGGTCCGCCGACGTGGGTCGCGGCGTGTTCACCACCCTGCTCGTGGACGACGGGCGGGCCGTCGACGTCGCGTCGCACCTGGCCCGTCTCGACGCCAGCGTCCGCGCCGTCTACGGCAGCAGCGTCCGGGAGGGGCTCGACGACGCGGTGGCGCGGCGGGCGGCGAGCCTTCCGCCCGGCCGGCACCGTCTGCGGGTCGAGGCGGTGCCGCTCGAGCCGCCGGGCGACGCCGACGACCACGCCGTGCCGGTGCGGGTCCGGCTCGTCGACGCCCCGCTGGCGCCCGCACCCGCGTCGTGGCGGCTCGTGCCGCGCGAGGTCCCGGGGGGATGGGGCAGCCACAAGTGGGTCGACCGTGGCCCGCTCGAGCCTCCGGCCGGGGCCGACGAGCTGCTGCTGGTCGACGTCGACGGCTCGGTGCTGGAGGGTGGCCGCACCTCGGTGTTCTGCGTGCTCGACGACGGCGTGCACACCCCGCCGCTCGACGGCCGGGTGCTGCCCGGCACCCAGCGCGCCCGGGTGGTCGACGCCCTCCTGCGCGCCGGGGTGCCGTTGCGCCAGCGTCGGCTCACGCGCTCCGACCTCGTGGCGGCGTCGGAGGTCTTCGTCACGAACGCCCTGCGCGGGGTCGTGCCGGTGCACGAGGTCGAGGGGGTCGGCACCTGGTCCGCCCCCGGCCCCCTCACCACCCTCCTCTCCACCTCGCTCGCCTCCCCCCACCCCCCTGACCGTGACGTCTCCGGGCCCGAACCCGGGTTCTCGCCCCGCGAACGTCACGGTCAGCGGGGGAGGGGGCGGGCGGCGCGGGTGCTGTTCGTCGACAACTACGACTCGTTCGTGTTCAACCTCGCGCAGTACGTGCGCGAGCTCGGCGCCGATGCCGACGTCGTCCGCAACGACGAGGTCGGTGTCGAGCAGCTCCTCGCCGCGCGGTCGGCGGGGGACCTGACCCACGTGGTGCTGTCGCCGGGGCCCGGCGCACCTTCGGACGCGGGTATCAGCGTCGACGTCGTCCGCCGGCTCGGCCCCACGACGCCGCTGCTCGGCGTGTGCCTCGGGCACCAGGCGATCGCCGAGGCCTACGGGGCGCGCGTGGTCCGCGCACCCCAGGTGGTGCACGGCAAGCCGTCGTTGGTCCACCACGACGGGCTCGGCCTGCACGCCGGGCTGCCCACGCCCCTCGTCGTGGCCCGGTACCACTCGC
Source organism: Aeromicrobium sp. REDSEA-S32_B7 (assembly GCF_001626145.1). NCBI lineage: Bacteria > Bacillati > Actinomycetota > Actinomycetes > Propionibacteriales > Nocardioidaceae > Aeromicrobium > Aeromicrobium sp. REDSEA-S32_B7. The sequence continues at coordinate 14,462 of NZ_LUNF01000164.1, read as the reverse complement.
TGGTGGCCGAGGAGGCCAGCCTGCCGACGGACCTCGTCGTCACGAGCCGCACCGCGTCGGGCGTGGTGATGGGGCTGCGGCACGCGACCCACCCGGTCGAGGGCGTGCAGTGGCACCCCGAGTCGATCCTGACCAGCCACGGGCACGACCTGCTCGCCACCTTTCTCGACGCCTGAGGTCGGCGTCGGCCGCGATCGCCTCCGCGTGGCAGCATCGGAGCCATGGACCTGACCCTCACCGACGAGCAGGCCGGATTCCGCGCCCTGGCCCGCGACTTCCTCGATCGGGAGGTCGTGCCGCACCGGGCCGCGTGGGACCGCGCGGAGTCCGTCGACCTCGCGATCATCCCGAGGCTCGGCGAGATCGGGTTCTTCGGCCTGACCATCCCCGAGGAGTACGGCGGCGTCGGCGGCGACTACCTCACCTACGTCCTCGCGGCGGAGGAGTTGGGCCGCGCCGACTCCGCGATCCGCGGCATCGTCTCGGTCTCCTCCGGGCTGTTCGGCACGTCCGTCCTGCGGCACGGTACCGAGGGGCAGAAGCAGCGCTGGCTGCCCGACATCGCGGCCGGCCGGATCCTCGGCTGCTTCGGGCTCACCGAGCCCGGCCACGGCTCCGACGCCGGCAACCTGCGCACCCGCGCCCGCCGCGACGGTGACGACTGGGTGATCGACGGCTCCAAGGTGTTCATCACCAACGGCACCTGGGCCGACGTCGCCCTCGTCTTCGCCCGCACCAGCGACGACGGCCCGCGCGGCGTCTCGGCGTTCCTCGTGCCGACCGACACGCCCGGCTTCGAGGCGACGGAGATCAAGGGCAAGCTCGGCCTGCGCGGCCAGGCCACCGCGGCGCTGTCGTTCGACGGCGTCCGCGTGCCCGCCGACGCGCTGCTCGGCGAGGTGGGCCAGGGCTTCAAGATCGCGATGCAGACGCTCGACAAGGGCCGGGTGACGATCGCGGCGAGCTGCGTCGGCATCGTCCAGGGCTGCCTCGAGGAGACCGTCGCGTACACCGGCCAGCGGGAGCAGTTCGGCCAGCCGATCGCGTCGTACCAGCTCGTGCAGGAGATGATCGCCGACATGAGCGTCGACGCCGACGCGGCGCGGCTGCTCACCTGGCGGGCCGCCGATCTCATGCAGCGCGGCGAGCCGTTCGGGACGGCGGCGTCGAAGGCCAAGCTGTTCGCGTCGGAGGCGGCGGTTCGGGCGGCGAACCTCGCCGTGCAGGCGTTCGGCGGGTACGGCTTCATCGACGAGTACCCGGTGCAGAAGTACCTGCGCGACGCCCGGGTGATGACGCTCTACGAGGGCACCAGCCAGGTGCAGAAGCTCTTGATCGGGCGGGCCGAGACGGGGATCAACGCGTTCGTCTGACGCGGTCGCGACCGCGCGCCGGACGCCGTCGTCGCGCCGTCGGGCCTAGACTTGCTCCTTGTGTACGACGGAGTGATCCAGGACCTCATCGACGAGCTCGGGCAGCTGCCCGGGGTCGGTCCGAAGAGCGCCCAGCGGATCGCCTTCCACCTGCTCGACGCCGACCCCGCCGACGTCCGTCGTCTGGCGCAGGTCCTCGTGGAGGTCAAGGACAAGGTGCACTTCTGCGCCGTGTGCGGGAACGTCACGGTCGACGTCGAGTGCCGCATCTGCTCCGACCCGCGCCGCGACGCCACCGTGCTGTGCGTGGTGGAGGAGAGCAAGGACGTCGTCGCGATCGAGCGGACCCGCGAGTTCCGCGGCCGCTACCACGTGCTCGGCGGGGCGATCAGCCCGATCGCCGGCGTCGGGCCCGACCAGCTGCGCATCCGCGAGCTGCTCGGGCGTCTGCAGGACGGCACGGTCACCGAGGTGATCATCGCCACCGACCCGAACCTCGAGGGCGAGGCCACGGCCACCTACCTCATCCGGATGCTCAGCACGCTGGGCCTGCGGGTCAGCAAGCTCGCGAGCGGCCTGCCCGTCGGCGGCGACCTCGAGTACGCCGACGAGCTGACGCTCGGCCGCGCGTTCGAGGGCCGCACCGCCATCGCCGGCTGACGCGGGGTCAGGCTCGACCGGCCAGCAGCTCCTCCTGGTCGGCCGCCACGGCGCGCACGACGCGGATCCAGAGCACGCCGGCCACCACCCAGGCGACGGTCGAGACGGCGGCGAAGGCCGGGAGGTCGCCCACCCCGGTCGACTCGAGATCCGTCGGCACGAGGAGGGACTCCACGCCGCTCGCGACGTTCGCGACGATGAACGCGCCCCACCACCAGCCGACGCGGGACCCGGACGACGGGTGGTGCGACCGGACCCGGAGGACGTCGCGCACCACCTGGAAGGGGAACCAGAGGCTCACCACCGGCACGAGCCACCCGCCCCAGACCCAGCCACGGCTGCGAGCGTGCGGCGACGTCGGCGAGAGCAGCTCGACGTTCCTGCGCGCCCGCCACAGCCACAGGCAGGTGACGACGAAGGCGCCGAGCAGCACGAGGTAGCCGACGAGGTCGACGACCTCGTACGGCGTGAAGAACTCCTCGGGCGACCGGCCGGCCGCGGCGCCCGACGTCCACTGGTCCTCGGCGTCGCGTGCCAGCCAGTACCGGGGGAGCATGAGGGCCGCGTAGAGCGCGGCGAAGCCCGTCGTCAGCGCCGTGAGGACGCCCAGCGGCTCGGGAGTGCCGAGCGAGGCACTCGCGGCCGCGGGCACCGGGGAGGCCGGCGCGCCGGACGGCGGCTCGGGCGCGCGGCCCCAGCCCTCGGGGACGTCGTCCTCGGACGGGAAACGAGGGTAGGGCGTCGGGTCGGACATCGGTCTCCTGGCGGTCGTCTGGAGGCCCCGACGCTAGTGCACGGAGGCGCCCGGGGAACGAGAACCTGACGAACCACTGACGGACGACTGACGTGTTGCTGAGAACCGCTCCCGGTTCTTTCTCGCCGTCGTCGCGGTGCCCTAGCGTGTCGGTCGTGAACGTGCTGACGCTGGTGCGGCGGGTGCCCTTCACGGCCTCCGTCGTCGTGCTGATCCTGCTGCTCGGCGCCGCCACGGGGACCCTGTGGCTCCCGCTGGAGGACAAGAGCTGGTACCCCGACGTCGCGTTTGGGCCCCCGGCCCTGCTCGACGGGCGCTGGTGGACGGTCGTCACCGGCTCGCTCTACGCGCTCAAGCCGCTGCAGTACGTCGCCATCCTCACGTTCTTCGTCCTTCCGGTCAGCCTCTGCGAGTGGCGGCTCGGCACGCGGCGCACGGCCGCCGTGGTCGTCGTCTTCCAGGCGATCGGCGTGATCGGCGGTGGCTACCTGATGGTGGCGCTGTCGTCCTGGACCGACTGGGGCTGGGCGCAGCGCACCGCGCAGGACCTCGACGTCGGCTTCAGCGCGGGCGCGCTCGCGGCAGCCATGGTCGTCTCGGCCGACCTGCGCCGACCCTGGCGGGGGCGGGTCCGGCTCGGCGTCCTCGGCTACGTGCTCACGTCGCTGACCTTCCTCGGCTACCTCTACGACGTCGAGCACCTGGTGGCCGTGCTGCTCGGCCTCTGGGTGGGCCCCTGGATCGTCGGCCGCCGTCCGTCGCGGACGGTGGCGGAGTGGCTGCGACCCGGATTCACGCGCCGCGACCTGCGGATGCTCACCGGCGGCTCGTTCCTCTGGGGCGCGATCATCGCCGTCATCGGCCAGGTCGCCGACCGCGACGGACCCTTCGGCCCCATCGGCGGCGACCCCGAGTCGTGGTGGTGGGTCCTTGCGGTGGTGGCGGTCGACCTGCTCATCGCGTGGGGCCTCGTGCGCGGTCGCCGCACGTGGTGGATGCTCGCCCTCGTCCTGACCTCCATCAGCTGGTTGCTCGGCGCCGCGACCGCCGCCGTCATCGTGTCCGGCGGCACCTCGAACTCCGGCCTCGTCTGGATCTCCCTGCTGTTCGACACCGCCCAGCTGGCGGCGCTCCTGCTCGGGCGCAGCGCGTTCCGCAACCCCGGCCGGCGCGGCCTGCGCCGGGTGGGCCCCGACCGGGTCGGCGCGCTGCCCACCGACGCCGACCGCGAGCGGGCCCGCGAGCTGCTCCAGCGGCACGGCTCGTCGAACCGTCTGGCCTGGATGACCACCTGGCCGGAGAACCGCTGGTGGTTCACCGACGACGCCGTGGTCGCCTACCAGCAGTCGATGGGGGTCACGATCGGTCTGTGCGACCCGGTGGGTCCCGACCCCCTGCACGTCGCCGAGCGGTTCATCGGCGCCCGCGCGCGACGCCGGCACGCTGCCATGCCTGTTCAGCTGCAGCAGCGCCGTGGCGCGCTGGGCCCAGGACCAGGGCTGGATCGCCGTGCAGGTCGCGGAGGAGGCGATCGTCGACCTGCCCGAGCTCGAGTTCGTCGGCAAGAAGTGGCAGGACGTCCGCTCGGCGTTCAACCAGGCGGGCAAGCACGACGTCGAGACCCGGTTGATGCGGCTGGCGGACGCGCCGCGCGGCATCCGCACCCAGCTGCGGGCGATCTCCGACGAGTGGGTGCGCGACAAGGGTCTGCCGGAGATGGGCTTCACGCTCGGCGGTCTGGAGGAGGCCGAGGACCCCGACGTGTGGATCAACGTCGCGGTCGACGCGGACATGACGGTGCACGGCGTCACGAGCTGGATGCCGATCCCCGGCCCCGACGGGCAGGTCCGCGGCTGGACGCTCGACCTCATGCGTCGCCTCCCCGGCGGCTTCCGCTACACGATGGAGCTCCTCATCGCGTCGGCCTGCCGCGAGTTCAAGGAGCAGGGCTACGAGGTCGTCTCCCTCTCCGGTGCGCCGCTCGCGCACGCCGGCGCGGGCGACAGCGTCGTCGACCGCTCCGTCATCGACGACGTGCTCACGCGGGCCGGCGACGTGCTCGAGCCGTACTACGGGTTCCAGTCGCTGCAGGCGTTCAAGGCCAAGTTCCAGCCGCGGTACGAGCCGCTGTTCCTCGTCGTCGCCGACGAGGCCGCGCTGCCGCGGGTGGGGATCGCGGTCGGGCGCGCCTACCTCGCGGACGCGACGCTCGGACAGCTGCTGGCGCTCACCCGCGGGCACTGAGCGGTACGTGCCTGCCGGGGAACGCCGGTAGACTCACCGAGTGGAGCTGGAGCTGCGGCACCTTCGGGTCGTGTGTGCCATCGCTGACGCCGGGAGCGTCACGAAGGCCGCTGCCGAGCTGGGTGTCGCCCAGCCGGCGCTGACCGCCCAGCTGAGCCGGATCGAGCGGGCCCTCGGCGGCCCGTTGTTCGACCGGGACCACCGCGGTGTCCGGCCCACGTCGCTCGGCGAGCTGGTCATCGCCCGGGCCCGCATGCTGCTGCCCGCCATGACCGGCCTGCTCGACGACGCGACCCGGCTCGCCGACCCTGCCCGCGGCGCGAGCATCCCCGACCACCTGTCCATCGGGTCGTCGTCGCCGGCCGTCCTGGCCCCGCTGATCCAGCGGCTCGAGCAGCGTCACCCCGACCTGCGGGTCTCGACGACGGCCTCGTGGTCGGCCGACGAGCTCGCGCGGGCCCTGGCCGACGGCCGCCTCGACTACGCCGTCATCGGCATCTGCGGCGGCGATGTCGCGCCCGACGACCGCGCCATCACGTGGCGCACGTTCTCCGTCGACCCCGTCTTCGTGATGCTGCCCGAGGACCACGGCGCCGCCGACGCCGCCGAGGTGCCCCTCGGTGCCCTCGCCGGCGAGGCGTGGGCGGCCACCCCGGGCGACGGCTGCTTCCAGGAGTGCTTCGCCGCGGCCTGCGCCCGCGAGGGCTTCGCGCCACGCAGCCTCTACGTGGCCGACGCGGCGAGCTGCATCGAGCTGGTCTCCTCGGGCACGGCCGTGGCGCTCTGCCAGCCCACGCGGGTGCTGCCGGGTCTCGTCACGAAGCCGGTCGCCGACGCGCCGCTGCGCTGGCGCCACCTCGTGGGCTGGCGCACCGACTCGGTGGGCGCCGACTTCGCCGACGAGCTGCTCCTGACGGTGCGCATGGCGCACAACGACCTGGTGTCGCGCAGCCCCGTCTACGCCGCCTGGCTGGAGCAGAACCCGGGCTTCGGCGAGCAGCACGACCCAGGCATCACGCCCGCGGTATGACTCTTCCGGTATGACCCTCCAGGCCTGATCCGCCAGTAGGTTTCTGCACAACCCCTCGGGGGGGCTGCGGAGGCAGGACCGCCTCCGGACGACAGCGTGGGGCGTGGCGGCGAGCCGTCCGTTCCGCAGGAACGGCGGCCCGGGTGATCCCCGGTCCGCCACGACACAGGAGATCGAACCGTGAACACTCCCAAGCGAACCCTCTTCGGCTCGCTGGCCGCTGCCGCCGTGCTCGCCACGGCCTTCGGCCCGCAGGCCATCGCCGCCCCGTCGCAGGACGACGGCGCCGCCAGCTCGAAGGTGGGCATGCTCGGCGCGATGCAGCGCGACCTCGGCCTCACGAAGACCCAGGCCACCGACCGCCTCGCCTCCGAGGCCAAGGCCGCCAAGGTCGACAAGACGCTCGAGAAGAGCCTCGGTGCCGACTACGCCGGCTCCTGGTACGACGCGAAGGCCGGCACGCTCGTCGTCGCCGTCACCGACGCCTCCCAGGCCGGTGCCGTCAAGGCCCAGGGCGCCCAGGTGCGCACCGTCGAGCGCTCGGCCGCCGAGCTCGACGGCTACATGAAGGACCTGAACGCGAAGCAGGCCTCCGCGCCGAGCACCGTCGCCGGCTGGTACGTCGATCCCGCCGCGAACAAGGTCGTCATCCCGGCGGGCGACACCGCCGCCGCCGCGTCGTTCGCCAAGAAGGCCGGCGTCCCGACGTCCGCGATCGAGGTCGAGCGCTCGGCCGAGCAGCCGAAGCCGCTCTACCAGGGTGGCGACGCCTACTACATCACCAACGCGCGCTGCTCGATCGGCTTCGCGGTCAACGGCGGCTTCGTGACGGCCGGTCACTGCGGCTCGCAGGGCGCCGCGACCCAGAACCCCAGCGGCACGTTCGCCGGGTCCAGCTTCCCCGGCAACGACTACGCGTGGGTGCGCTCCTCGGCCACCATCACCGGCACGGTGAACAACTACAGCGGCGGCAGCGTCGCGGTCCGCGGCTCGCAGGACGCGGCCGTCGGCTCGTCGATCTGCCGGTCCGGCTCCACCACCGGCTGGCACTGCGGCACCATCCAGGCCCGCAACTCCACGGTGAACTACGCGCAGGGCTCGGTCTACGGCCTCATCCGCACCAGCGTGTGCGCGGAGCCGGGCGACTCGGGCGGATCGGCCATCACCGGCAACCAGGCGCAGGGCGTCACCTCCGGTGGCTCCGGCAACTGCTCCTCGGGCGGCACGACCTACTTCCAGCCGGTCAACGAGATCCTCAGCGCCTACGGCCTGACGCTCAAGACCTCCTGATCGAGGACACCGCGCGCGGCGCGGGCCCGGTACCGGTCTCTCGGGACGGTGCCGGGTCCGTGCCGCGTCGGTGTGTCCGGCCGATCTCGTCGTCCCGGGACAGGAACGACGGTGGAGGGCCGTGCCGGCCGACCTATAGGATGACGACGTTGCCCGGTCAGCGTCGCCCTGGCACGGTCCCACCAAACCCCCGCACCGCAAGGACATCCGTCGTGGGCATTGTCGTCCAGAAGTACGGTGGCTCCTCCGTCGCCGACGCCACGAGCGTCAAGAGAGTCGCCCAGCGCATCGTCGCCACCAAGAAGGCCGGCCACGACGTCGTCGTGGTCGTCTCGGCCATGGGCGACACGACCGACGAGCTGATCGACCTCGCCAACGAGGTCTCCCCGCTGCCCCCCGCCCGCGAGCTCGACATGCTGCTGACCGCCGGCGAGCGCATCTCCATGGCGGTCCTCGCCATGGCCATCGGCAACCTCGGCCAGGAGGCCCGCTCGTTCACCGGCTCCCAGGCCGGTGTCATCACCGACGCCGAGCACGGCAAGGCCAAGATCATCGACGTCACGCCCGGACGGATCGAGAAGGCGATCGCCGAGGGCGCGATCGCGATCGTCGCCGGCTTCCAGGGCGTCTCGCAGACGACGAAGGACATCACGACGCTCGGTCGCGGCGGCTCCGACACGACGGCCGTCGCGCTCGCCGCCGCGCTGCACGCCGACGTCTGCGAGATCTACTCCGACGTCGACGGCATCTTCACCGCCGACCCGCGGATCGTCCCCGACGCGCGCCAGATCCCGCAGATCTCCTACGAGGAGACGCTCGAGATGGCGGCGAACGGCGCGAAGATCCTGCACCTGCGCTGCGTCGAGTACGCGCGCCGCAACGACATGCCCATCCACGTCCGCTCGTCGTTCTCCGACAAGCCCGGCACGTGGGTCCTCAAGGCCGAGGACGTCACGAAGGACCCCACCATGGAACAAGCCATCATCTCCGGCGTCGCCCACGACCGCTCCGAGGCGAAGATCACCGTCGTCGGCGTCCCCGACCAGGTCGGGTACGCCGCCGCGATCCTCAAGGCGCTCGGCGACGCGCAGATCAACATCGACATGATCGTGCAGAACGTCTCGGCTGCCGCGACCGCGCTGACCGACATCTCCTTCACGCTGCCGCGCGCCGACGGCCAGACGGCCATGACCGCGCTCGCGCGGCTCAAGGACCAGGTCGGGTTCGAGCGGCTCCAGTACGACGACAGCGTCGGCAAGGTGTCGATCATCGGCGCCGGCATGCGCTCGGCCCCCGGCATCACCGCCCGCTTCTTCCAGGCACTGGCCGACGCGAACGTCAACATCGCCATGATCTCCACGTCCGAGATCCGCATCTCCGTCGTCGTCGCCGAGAGCCAGGTCGAGAACGCGGTCCGCGCCGCCCACTCGGCCTTCGACCTCGGCACCGACGAGGTCGAGGCGGTCGTGTACGGGGGGACCGGACGATGAGCCGCACCGCCAGTATCGGCATCGTGGGTGCCACCGGCCAGGTGGGCGTCGCGATGCGCCAGATCCTCGAGGAGCGCAGCTTCCCCGCCGACCAGGTGCGCTTCTTCGCCTCGGCGCGCTCCGCGGGCACCGTCCTGCCGTTCGCGGGCCGCGAGATCACCGTCGAGGACGCAGCGACCGCCGACCCCACCGGGCTCGACATCGCGCTCTTCTCCGCCGGCGCGACCACCTCGCGCGCGCACGCGCAGCGCTTCGCCGACGCCGGCGTGACCGTCGTCGACAACAGCTCCGCGTTCCGCAAGGACCCTGCCATCCCGCTCGTCGTCAGCGAGGTGAACCCGCACGCCATCCCCGACGGCGACGGGCCCGGGGGTCGCGGCATCATCGCCAACCCCAACTGCACCACCATGGCCGCGATGCCGGTGCTCAAGCCGCTGCACGACGAGGCCGGGCTCGTCCGGCTCGTCGTCAGCAGCTACCAGGCCGTGTCGGGCTCCGGCGTCGCCGGCGTCCGCGAGCTGCACGGCCAGGCGCAGGCCGTGGTCGAGAAGGCCGACGCGCTCGCCTACGACGGCACGGCCGTCGCCTTCCCCGACCCCGACGTCTACGTCGCGCCGATCGCGTTCAACGTGCTGCCCATGGCGGGCAGCGTCGTCGACGACGGCAGCAACGAGACCGACGAGGAGCAGAAGCTGCGCAACGAGTCGCGCAAGATCCTCGAGGTCCCCGACCTGCGCGTCGCCGGCACCTGCGTGCGCGTGCCCGTCTTCACCGGCCACTCGCTCAGCATCCACGCCGAGTTCGACCGCGACCTCACGCCCGAGCGCGCCACCGAGATCCTCGCCGGTGCGCCCGGCGTGCAGCTCGTCGACGTGCCCACGCCGCTCCAGGCCGCCGGCACCGACCCGAGCCTCGTCGGACGCATCCGCGCCGACCAGTCGGCGCCCGAGGGCAAGGGCCTCGTGCTCTTCGTCAGCGGCGACAACCTGCGCAAGGGCGCGGCGCTCAACACGGTGCAGATCGCCGAGCTCCTCCTCGGCTGAGGTGGGTCCGTGCGACTCGGCTGGGTCCGGCGGAGGAGAGCTCGGGGGCACATCGCCGAGCTCCTCCTCGGCTGAGGTGGGCGCGAAGGCCGGCGTCACGGTCCGCGCGCGGCGCGACGGCGACGCCGAGCGGCTCGTCGAGCTCCTGGCGCGGACCCATGCCCTCGACGCCTACCCCGTGCGCGGGTCGCTGGTCGGCTGGGCGTTCCTCGCCGGCGACGTCGAGCGCGCCTGGGTGGCGGAGGTGGACGGCCGGGTCGAGGGGCACGTGTGCGTCCTCGCCGGCCCCGACGGGCCGGTCCTGTCGCGGCTGTTCGTGAACCCGGACGCGCGCGGCGCTGGCGTCGGGTCGGTGCTCCTCGACGCGGTCGACGCGTGGGCCGACGAGCGAGGGCTCGCGCTCAGGCTCGTCGTCCTCGACCAGGACGCCGCCGCCCGCCGGCTGTACGAGCAGCGTGGCTGGCAGCACGTCGGCAGCGAACCGGCCGCCTGGCTCGGTGGCACCGGCCCGTGGCCGCTCGCCCACGACTACCGCCGACCCGCGTCCTGACGCACGAGACCCCCGCACCCGAAGGTGCGGGGGTCTCGGGACCGGTCGGTCAGCGGAACGACTGGGCGCTGAAGTGCGAACGCTCCGGGGTGTCGCTCGGGGGCTGCTCGTTGTTGCTCAGGTCGAACTTGTCGAACGCGCGGGCCGTGCCCTTCGTGGTCAGGAAGAGGACACCGAAGGCCTGGTTCTCGTCGCAGCCCTCGAAAGCGTAGGCGGAGAGCACGGTCGCCGGCGTGTAGCCGCGCTCGTAGAGGCTGTCGATGGCCGCGACCGTCTCCTGGTTGTTCTCCTTCACCGCGTCGGAGCGCAGCTGCTTGAGCGTGATGCTCTCGCCATCGAGAGGCTCGCCGAGCTTCTTCGCGACGGTGCCGATGGTGTCGCCCTTGCTGGGCGTGTCGCCGAGGACGACGGACTCGAAGCCGGCCGGGGTGGCGCACTTCGTGGTGTAGACGGGCTTGACGGTCAGCGTCTGGCGCAGGCTCTTCTGGCGCGTCGGGCCGAGCTTGCCCTTGCTGTCGCGCACGCGGTACTTGACCACGGTCGACACGTTGTAGGTCACGGACAGGGCGGTGCGCTTGAGCGTGGCCGACTTCTGGTTGCGGACGACGGCCTTGCCGTCGAGGCTGACGTTCAGGAGCGAGGAGGAGACGCGCACGTTCTTCGACACCGACACCGACGGCTTGATGGTGACGGTGGTGCCGATCTCGCCGGGGGCGGGGTTGGCGATCTTCTTGACGGAGACGACGGTCGCGGCCTGAGCCGGGGCGACGAGGCCGAGGGTCGAGCCGACGCCGACGGCGGCAGCCAGCAGGAGCGGGGTGAGCTTGCGCAAGGGGATGTCCGTTCACGAGTGCGGTCGGGAGTGACCGCAGGCTGCTACAGCCTAGGGGCGGATCCGCAACTCGAGACACATTTCGGAAAAGATTGTCGGTTCCATGGACATCAGCGTCGCAGCGCGGCGCGGATCGCCTCGGCCAGCTGCGCGGCGGACGTGCCGAAGTGCCGGGCGCCGACGGTGAACCCCGGATCGGCGTCCGACTCGACGCTGACCGTGTTGCGGGCGGCCGGGGTGCCCTGACCCACCTGGACCTGCGCCCGCGTCGTCGGGCAGGCGAGGCGCTGCCGTCCGCGGTGCAGCGTGACGACGTCGCCGTCGACCTGCAGGCTCTGCCGGTTGCGCCCGCGGACGACGACGAACCACACCCACGCCGCCCCGGCCCACAGCACGAGGAAGAGCAGGGGTGTCGGACGACGGCTCGTGCCGCCGTCGAGCACGGCGGGGCTCGACAGCGCCCCCGTCATGGTGACGGCCGCGAGGGTGAGCAGCACCGCCGCCGCGACGGCGAGCCACTGGACCAGCGGGCTGCCGTGGACCGTCGTCGTGCCCCCGTCGCGGGACACCTCCGGTGGTCGCGTCGCCGGTCGCAGGAGCGGGAGGGGCAGCAGGGCGAGCAGGCCGCCGAGGAGGAGGGTCGCGCCGAGCAGCCGGACGCCGGGGTCGGGGTCGCTGAGCGCCATGGCCGCGCCCACGGGCACGAGGAAGCCGGCGAGCAGCACGCAGGAGACGAGGCCACCGGTCATGGGCTCACCGCTCCCGGGCGATCGCGGCGACGTCGTCGAGCGCCGTGGGGTTCTCGAGCGCGCCGCGGGTGGCGGCCTCGTCGACCGGCACGCCCCGCAGGATCTTCTTCACCGGCACCTCGAGCTTCTTGCCCGACAGCGTGCGTGGCAGGGCACGCACCACGTGGAGCTCGTCGGGCACGTGGCGCGGCGAGAGCCGCTCGCGCAGCTCGCGGGCGACCGTGCGGCGCAGGTCGTCGACGTCGGTGCCGTCGGGGTCGGTGAGGGTGACGAAGAGGAGCAGCGTGCCTGCGCCGTCGCCGCGGTCGTCGTCGGCGGTGTCCTCGAGGTGCACCACGAGGCTGTCGGCCACCTCGGGGAGGCTCTCGACGACGGTGTAGAACTCGCTCGTGCCGAGGCGCACGCCACCGCGGTTGAGGGTCGCGTCGCTGCGCCCGGTGATGGTGCACGTGCCGCGCTCGGTGATCGTGATCCAGTCGCCGTGGCGCCACACGCCGGGAATGTCCTCGAAGTACGCGGCGCGGTACCGCGAGTCGTCGGTGTCGCCCCAGAAGCCGACGGGCATCGACGGCAGCGGAGCGGTGATCACCAGCTCGCCCAGGGAGCCGACGACCGGCTGCGCGTGCTCGTCGTACGCCTCGACGGCGGCGCCGAGGCTGCGGCACGAGATCTCGCCGGCGTACACCGGGACGGTGGGGGAGGCGCCGACGAACGCCGAGCAGACGTCGGTCCCGCCGGAGACGGACTGCAGGTGGACGTGCTCGCCGACCGCGTCGTGGACCCACCGGAAGCCCTCGGCCGGGAGCGGCGCGCCGGTGGAGCCGACCGCTCGCAGTGTCGACGTGTCGACAATGTCCCGGGGTCGCAGTTCCTGCTTGCGGCACTGCAGGAGGTAGGGCGCGGAGGTGCCGAAGTAGGTCACCCCGAGCTCTGCTGCGTCGCGCCAGAGGCGGTCGAGGCCCGGGTGCGCGGGGTTGCCGTCCCAGAGCAGGACGGTGGAGCCCGTCAGCAGGCCCGACACCAGCAGGTTCCACATCATCCAGCCAGTCGTGGAGAACCACAGGAAGACGTCGTCGGGGCCGAGGTCGTGCTGCAGGCCGAGCGCCTTGAGGTGCTCCACGGTGATGCCGCCGTGGCCGTGGACGATCGGCTTCGGCAGGCCGGTCGTGCCCGAGGAGTAGAGCACGTACAGCGGCGCGTCGAAGGGCAGGCGCTCGAACGCGAGCTCGCCGGGCTCGGCGAGGAGCGCGTCCCAGGTGGTCGCGCCGGTGGGCGCGGGCGCGTCGGGGTCGAGGTAGGGCAGCCAGACGAGCGTGCGCACGCTGGGCAGCGCCTCGACGATCCGCTCGACCTCGGCCCGGCGCTCGACGGTCTTGGCGCCGTAGCGGTAGCCGTCGACGGCGAGCACGAGCACGGGCTCCGTCTGCTGCCAGCGGTCGACGACGCTCTGCACGCCGAACTCCGGTGCGCAGGAGCTGAAGACCGCGCCCAGGCTGGCCGCGGCGAGGAGCAGGACCAGCGTCTCGGGCACGTTGGGTGCGTAGGCGGCGACCCGGTCGCCCCGACCGACGCCGGCCCGGAGGAGCCCGGCCCGCGCCCGCGCGACCTGGTCGCGCAGCTGGGCGGCGGTCAGCCGGACGTCGTCCCGCGACTGCGACCGCCCGACGACGACCACGTCGTCGTCGGCGCGACCGGGCAGCCGCAGCGCCGCCTCGGCGTAGTTGAGGCGGACGTCGGGGAACCACACGGCCCCGGGCATCGACGCGTCGGCGAGGGCCGGCGACGGTGACCCGTCTCCCGGGACGTCGAAGAACCGCCAGACGGCCTGCCAGAACGCGTCGGGCTCGTCGACCGACCAGCGCCAGAGGGCGTCGTAGTCGCGTGGGTCGATCCCCACCGACGTGGCGAACGACGCGATGCGCGGGGTGGCGGTGGGGTCGGGGCTCCAGAGCACCTCGGGGGTCTCGGGCATGACGGCGCGGCCTCCTGGACGGCGGACGGGTCGGGTCAGCGGTGGGCGTCGTCGGGCGGCACGTCGGTGGCCGCCCAGACGAGCAGCCGCTGCACGAGCGGCACGGTGACGACCATGAGGCCCGGGACGATCAGCCACGCCCAGGGCCCGTCGACGGGCTCGAGGAACGCGAGCATGACCACGATCGCCACGAGCAGCACCGACAGCGCCAGGACAGGACGCGCCTGCTGGACCCCGAACGCGCGGAGCAGTCGCGCGCCCAGCTCGCCGGCCACGCCGACGACGACCAGGACGGCGAGCAGGCCCCAGAACGCGCCGCCCGCCGACGTGCCGCGGACGGCGCTGAACAGCTCGAGGCACAGCCAGCCGCCGGCGGTCACCAGCAGACCGGCCACCAGCCCGGTGACGACGGACGCCCCGAGCGGCGGGACGGTGGGGACGCGGTAGTCGCGGACGGCCCAGACGGCGTCCTCCC
>NZ_LUNF01000163.1:0-11870 GCF_001626145.1 Aeromicrobium sp. REDSEA-S32_B7 | reverse complement strand
GCCCAGGCCGACAGCCCCGACGAGGAGGTGCGCGCATGACCCGGGTCGTCATCGTCTCCGCCGGCCTCGGCAACCCCTCGACCACCCGGCTGCTCGCCGACCAGCTCGCCGCCGGCGTGCGGCGGGCGGACACCACCGCGTCGATCGAGGTCGTCGAGCTGCGACCCCTCGCGCACGACGTCGTCGACGCCACGCTCAGCGGCTTCGCGTCGCCGCGGCTGCAGCACGTGGTCGACGTGCTCGAGCCCGACGCGCTCGTCGGCAAGCCGGTGCTGCTCGGCGCCACCGGCGGCACGGCCCGGCACTCGCTGGCCGTCGAGTACGCGATGCGTCCGCTGATGGCCTACCTGCAGGCCGTGCCGGTGCCCACCGGCGTGTTCGCGTCGCCGCACGACTGGAGCGCCGACGGCGAGGGGGCACTGACGACCCGTGTCGACCGCGCGGTCGGCGAGCTCATGAGCATGCTGCGCGGGGCCGGCACGGGGCGCACCCGCAACGACGACATCGACCTGTTCAGCGAGACGATGCTGAGCATCTCCGACCCGCAGCGCCGACCCTGACGCAGCGTCCCCGAGCGCTCGCCGAGCCGCCGCGCCGAACGTCTACCGCGTCGACGTCGTCGGGCGTACGGTCGGAGGATGTGCCGGAACATCCGCAGGCTCCACAACTTCGAGCCGCCCACCACCGACGACGAGGTGCGTGAGGCCGCGCTGCAGTTCGTGCGCAAGACGAGCGGCTCGACCCGACCCTCGCGCGCCAACACCGAGGCGTTCGAGCGGGCGGTCGACGAGATCGCGGCGGCCACCCGGCGCATGCTCGACGACCTCGTGACGAGCGCCCCGCCGCGCGACCGGGACGTCGAGGCGGTCAGGGGTCGCGAGCGGCACGAGAAGCGCATGGAGCGCGAGGTGCGCCTGCGCACCGGCGCCGCGTCCTAGGAGCCCGCTAGTCGGGCGTCGACGCGGGCAGGTGCTCCTCGAACCACTGCAGCACGAGGTCGCGCGCCACGAGCGTGCCGAACGACACCGTCCCCAGGCCTCGACCGAGCGTGTGCTCCTGGCCGGGCAGCTCGACGTAGCGCGTCGTGATGCCGGCCCGGCGCGACGCGTCGGCGAACCGACGCACCGGGTCGGGAAGGATCAGGTGGTCGGCCCCGCCCTGGACGACGAGGACGGGCGCACCGTCGCACGCGCCGACCACGGACCGGCACTGCCGCAGGGGCTCCTCGACGTGCTCGGCGGAGTCGGTGAACGCGTACCGCTCGGGAAACTCACGTGGCGAGCCGCCGACGTACAGGTCGCCGTAGCCGCGTCCCAGCGCCGACTCCTCGTAGGCGGCCGACCCGTCGACCGCGGGGTACAGCCCCACCACTGCGGACACGCGCGGCAGGTCGTCGCGCGACCCGCACGACGGGTCGAGGCTGCGGCCCAGGTTCGCCGCGTTGATCGCGAGCTGACCTCCGGCGGAGTCGCCCATCGTCCCTACGCGGTCGGGGTCGAGCCCGACCCGCGGGCCCCGACGGGTGACCCAGGTCAGCGCGCAGCCGACGTCGGCCACGGCGAGGTCCCACGTCTGGCGGTCGCGCGTCGCGAGCCGGTAGCTCACGTCGAGGACGGCGTAGCCGCGGTCGAGCAGCGGCGGGAAGTAGGCGGTGGGACGGGGGCTGCCGCTCGTGAAGCCGCCGCCGTGCACGTTCACGACGACGGGCACGCGACGGTCGGCCGAGGCGCCCTGCGGCAGGTAGAGGTCGGCCGACAGCGCGACTCCGTCGACCTGCCCGACGGTCACCGTCCGGTCGGGCTGCACCACGCCCCTCTGGAACGGCAGGGTGGGTGCGAAGACGCCGACGTCGGCGCCGACCCGCTGCGCGTCGACCACCTGGTAGGTCCACAGGCCGAGCGACGAGACGAGGGCGAGCGCCGTGACGACGGGCAGCGGTCGCCACGGGTCGAGGCCGCGACGGCGGGCACCGACCAGGGCGATGACGAGCAGCGCCGCCGCGAGGACGACGTTCCACACGCCGAGCGCGTCGCGCCACACGCCGACGGCGACGACCACGTACTGCGCGGCGTGGTGCTGGAGCACGGGCTCCCACCAGGAGGGACGGGTCCAGGCGACCACCTGGCCGAGCACGGTGACGAGCACCAGCACCACCAGCAGGGTGCGACCGAGCCCTCGCAGGGCTCCGCCTCCCGCCCGATCCGCTGCCACGTCGTCCCTCTCGTCGTCCGTCCCCCGGCGGAGACCGTACCCGCGGTCGGCCCAGGTCGCGAGCGGGGCCCCGGGCCCTACCGTCCGCCGGGTCGGGCTGCGCGGCGTGCTCGCCGGCCTCGACCGGCGGGCGACGCCGGCGCAGGTGCCGGGCGAGGCCGTGGCGGAGGGCTTCACGTGGGAGGAGCGCGACGCGAGCACCGACCGGTGGTGGCCGCAGGGCGTGACGACGTCGGCCGACGCGTACGGACCTGACCCGCAGTCGGGCACCTACGCGGGCCGTCTGGTGCTCCTCGCGAGCTGGTACGCCCACGGGGCGCTCGGCTGGCTGCTCCTCGGGTCGCGGGTGTCCGTCGTCGACCTCACCGACCCCGCGGACCCTCGCTACCGGCACGTGCTGCTCGTGGAGCCGCGGCGCCGGTTCGGGCTGCACCGGCTGCGGCCCGTGCGGGTGCATGCGGGCGGGATCGTCTGGTACGGCGACCACCTGTTCGTCGCCGGCAGCTCACGCGGCATCCGCGTGTTCCGCGTCGACGACGTCGTGCGCGTGCGCAACCGCTGGCGCACGCGCGGCTACCGCTACGTCCTGCCGCAGCTGACGACCTACGACGCGTCGACCACGGGCGACGCGCGACCGATGACCTACTCCTTCCTCTCGCTCGACCGCGCGGGCGATGTCGACCACCTGGTGGCCGGTGAGTACGGCCGCAAGGGCGCCACCCACCGTCTGCTGCGCTACGAGCTGGACCGGGCGACGCAGCTGCTGCGTGGCGTCGAGGCGGGCCCGGCGGAGCCGGTGGAGGCCCACGACGGTGTCGCCCCGCGGATGCAGGGAGCCGTGCTCGTCGACGGCACGTGGGTGATCACCGCGAGCGCCGGGGAGGACGTCGCGGGGGACCTGTGGGTCGGACGTCCTGGTGCGCTCCACCGGCACCGCGGCGTGCTGCCGACCGGTCCGGAGGACATCACGTGGTGGCCCCAGCGGGGTCAGCTGTGGACGCTCACCGAGTGGCCCGGGCGTCGCTGGGTGTACGGCATCGACGTCGACCGGTGGGTGCGTCCGGCGCCGCCCGCCTGACCCGCGACCCGCGACGGGCCGCCCACGCCGACGGAGGTCAGAGGCCGAGCAGGGTCCGGGACTCCTCGCGCATCTCGACCTTGCGGACCTTGCCGGTGACCGTCATCGGGAACTCCTCGACCACGTGCACGTACCGCGGCACCTTGTAATGGGCGAGCCGTCCGTCGCAGAACTCCCGCACCGCCTCGACCGTCAGCGTGCCGATGCCCTCGCGCAGGCGGACCCACGCCATGAGCTCCTCGCCGTAGCGCGCGTCGGGCACGCCGACGACCTGCACGTCGAGCACGTCGGGATGGGTGAGCAGGAACTCCTCGACCTCGCGCGGGTAGATGTTCTCGCCGCCGCGGATGACGACGTCCTTGATGCGACCCGTGACGCTGACGTACCCGTCGTCGTCCATGACGGCGAGGTCGCCGGTGTGCATCCACGCGTCGGCGTCGATCGCCTCGGCGGTCTTGGCCGGCTCCTCCCAGTAGCCGAGCATCACCGAGTACCCGCGGGTGCACAACTCGCCGGCCGTGCCGCGGGGGACGACGTCGCCGGTGAGCGGGTCGACGACCTTGACCTCGAGGTTGGGGTGCACACGTCCGACGGTGCTGACGCGACGCTCGACCGAGTCGTCGGTGCGGGTCTGGGTCGAGACGGGCGACGTCTCGGTCATGCCGTAGCAGATCGACACCTCCTCGGCGCCCATCCGCTCGATGACCTGCTTCATCACCTCGACCGGGCACGGGGAGCCGGCCATGATCCCGGTGCGCAGCGCGGACAGGTCGTGCTCGTCGAACGACGGGTCGGACAGCATCGCGATGAACATGGTGGGCACGCCGTACAGCGACGTGCAACGCTCCTGCGCCGCAGCGCGCAGAGTGGCGGCGGGGTCGAACATGGGCGCGGGGACGACCATCGTCGCGCCGTGCGACGTGGCTGCGAGGTTGCCCATGACCATGCCGAAGCAGTGGTAGAAGGGCACGGGGATCGCGATCCGGTCGTCGGCCGTGTAGTGCAGGAGCTCGCCGACGGCGAAGCCGTTGTTGAGGATGTTGCGGTGCGAGAGGGTGGCGCCCTTGGGGAAGCCGGTGGTGCCCGACGTGTACTGGATGTTGATCGGGTCGCCGGGGTCGAGGGTGGCCTCCACGGCGTCGACGTCGAGGTCGCTCGCGCGGCCGGCGTCGGTCATGGCCTCCCAGGAGGGGGTTCCGATCAACAGCACGTCCCTGAGGTGCGGGTGGTCGGGGCGGACCTGCTCGATCATGTCGGCGAACGAGGCGCCCTTGAGCTCGGGCACGGCGACGATCGCGCGCATGCCCGACTGGCCGACGACGTAGCCGAGCTCGTGGGCGCGGTACGCGGGGTTGACGTTGACCAGCACGACGCCGAGGCGCGCCGTCGCGTACTGGACGAGCGTCCACTCGGCGCAGTTCGGCGCCCAGATGCCGACCCGGTCGCCCTTCTGCAGCCCCAGCGACGCGAGCCCGCGCGCCACCGCGGTGACGTCGTCCCACAGCTCTCGGTAGGTCCAGCGCCGTCCGGTGGCGCACTCCACGAGCGCCTCGCCGTCGGGCACGCGCGCGACGGTGGCGGCGAGGTCGGCACCGATCGTGGTCTCGAGCAGCGGGACGTCGGTGCTGCCGGTCGTGTGGCTGGGTCGGGCTGGCATCGGTCCCCCCGAGAGCAGTGTGTGCTGGGTCACGACGAGTCTGCCACGCGCCGACGACCGGCCTCCGGCCCGACCTCAGGAGGTGGCGTCGAGCACCCTCAGGATGTTGCGTCCTGTGAGGCGGGACAGGTCGTCTGCGGACCAGCCGCGTCGAGCCAGCTCGTCGAGCAGCGCGGCGTGACCGGTGACGTCGTCCATGCCGACCGGGAAGTGGTCGAAGCCGTCGTAGTCGCCGCCCAGCCCCACGTGCTCGACCCCGGCCACCTCGCGGGCGTGGTCGACGTGGTCGGCGACGTGCTCGACGGTGACGACGGGCTTCTCGCCGGCCGTGGCGGGGTCGGTCTCGTGCCGCTCGAACCAGGCCGCGAACTCGGCGCTGACGAAGGACGGCACGTAGGTGACCATGACGACCCCGCCGTTGCCGGGGAGCCGCTCCAGCACGTCGTCGGGGACGTTGCGCGGGTGGTCGGTGACGGCGCGGCACGAGGAGTGGCTGAAGATCACCGGCGCGCTGCTGACGTCGAGCGCGTCGTGCATGGTCGTCGCGGCGACGTGCGAGAGGTCGACGAGCATGCCGACGGCGTTCATCTCGCGCACGACATCGCGGCCGAAGGCGGTGAGGCCGCCGTGCTGCGGCACGTCGGTGGCGGAGTCGGCCCACGGCGTGTTCTCGTTGTGGGTGAGCGTCATGTAGCGCACGCCGAGGCGCGCGAGCTGGCGCAGGACCGCGAGAGACCCGTCGATGCTGTGCCCGCCCTCGGCACCGAGCAGCGATGCGAGCCGCCCCGAGGCCCAGGCGGCGCGGACGTCGTCGCCCGTCCAGCACAGCGCCGTGCGCTCCGGGTACCGGGCGACCAGGCGGTGCACCCAGTCGACCTGCTCCAGCGTGTAGGTGACGGCGTCGGCCCCACGCCGCTCGCAGGGCGCGTAGACCGACCAGAACTGCCCGCCGACGCCCGCGGCGCGCAGCCGGACGAGGTCGGTGTGGAACGTCGGCTCGACGCCGTCGGCCGCGCGGTCGGCGTCGAGCCCCTCGACGGAGTACCCGGCGGCCTCCCGCGCCTCCCACGCGAGGTCGTCGTGGCCGTCGACGAGGGGTGCGACGCGCACGGCCTCCTGGGCGGCGGGTTCGGTGAGCAGGGAGCCGAGGGTCGCGTCCATGCCTCCACGGTAGGACGCCGGGCGTCAGCCGCCGGGACAGGTGTTGGTGCCGCCGCTGTGCACGGCGCACCCGCCGTTCGGCCGCGCAGGTGTCGGCTCGGGCGCGGTGCGGTCGCGCCAGTCGCGTGCGGCGTCCGGTCCCACGGCCACGACGGGCACGAGCGCCAGCGCCACCGCGAGGCCGAGCCCGACGGCGGCCAGGGCGCGACGCTGCACGAGCGCGAGGCACAGTCCCATGAACGGCAGCACCGTGGTGAGCGCCATGGCGACGGTGACGCCGACGAGCACCTTCGTCTCCTCGGACGGCGTGAGCCCGTCGAGGCTGAAGCCGGTAGCGGCGGTCCAGAGGTAGGCGAGGAGGCCGGCGACCCACGACACCCAGGCGAGCGCGATCCCCCGGGAGGTCGAAGGGTCTGCCGTCGTCCGGTGCTCTGTCACGCGCCACCTCCGGGGGGCTCGGGTCGACGTGACTGTCCCGTGGCGTCGGCTGCGGTGTCAATGCTCGACGCCGGTGGCAGGGTGGGTCGTATGCACCCGCTGCACGAGCTGAGCCTGGCCGACCTGCGTCGCCGCACGAGCGTCAAGTGGACGCTCCACGAGCCCGACGTGCTGCCCGCGTTCGTCGCCGAGATGGACGTGCCGCTCGCGGAGCCCGTCGCCCAGGCGCTGTCCGAGGCCGTCGCGCTCGGCGACACCGGCTACCCGAAGGCCGGGACGTACGGGCAGGCGCTGGCGTCGTTCGCGGCCGACCGCTGGGGCTGGACCGTCGATCCGGCCAGCACGCTCGACGTCGCCGACGTGATGGTCGGCATCGAGGAGGTGCTGCGGCTGCACGCGGCCCCGGAGGCCCCGGTGATCCTCAACCCGCCCGTGTACCCGCCGTTCTACGACGCGGTCGCGCACGTCGGGCGCTCGAGGGTGGAGGTGCCGCTCGGTGCCGACGGACGGCTCGACCTCGACGGCCTGGCCACTGCTTTTGCCCGCCACCCGGGCGCCGCCTACCTGCTGTGCAGCCCGCACAACCCCACCGCGGTCGTGCACACCCGCGAGGAGCTGTCGACCGTCGCCCGGCTGGCCGCCGAGCACGGCGTGCGGGTCGTGGTCGACGAGATCCACGCCCCGCTCGCGCCGGTGTCGGGCGAGACCGACGCGTTCGTGCCGTACCTGTCGGTCGAGGGGACCGACGACGCCTACGCCGTGCTGTCGGCGTCGAAGGCGTTCAGCCTGGCGGGCCTGAAGGCTGCCGTGGTCGTGGGCGGCGCCGCCACCGCCGACGAGCGGGCCGCGGTGCTCGAGATCGTCAGCCACGGCCCCAGCCACCTCGGCACCCTGGCCCACGTGACGGCGCTGCGCGAGGGTCGCGACTGGCTCGACGCGCTGCGCGCCGACCTGCGCGCGAACCGCGAGCTGCTCGAGGCACTCGTGGACGAGCACCTGCCCTCGGCGCGGCTGCTCGCCGGGCCGGGCACCTACACGGCGTGGCTCGACCTGCGCGCGTACGACGTCGGCGACGACCCGGCCGCGCGCCTGCTGGAGCAGAGTCGGGTCGCCCTCGCCCCCGGCCCGACGTTCGGCGGCACGTCGCGCGTCGGCGACGGCCGCGCTCGCCTGACCTACGCCACCCCGCCCGACGTGCTGCGCGAGATCGTCACCCGAGTCGCCTCCGCCCTGCCCTGACCCCACCCACCCGTACGCCTGAGCCCGCGTTCTGTGGAGTCGGTGACGGTCTCGCGGCGGGAAAGCGTCGCAAGGTTCACCAAACGCCTGGTTCGCGCTGGGGGTCAGGGGGAGGGGACGACGAGGTCGGCCTGGTCGCGCCGGGCGAGCACGCGCCGGGCGTTCGGCTCGTCCACGTCGTCGACCCACGCCTGCGCGTCCTCGCGCGACTTCCCGTGCTTGACGTGCCGCATGACGAGGCGCGACCGGCGCCGTCCGTCGTCGAGGTCGACGAACCAGACGGCGTCGAGCTCGCGCCGGACGTCGGGCCACGGCTCGTCGGCGTCGAGGAGGTAGTTGCCCTCGGTCACGACCACGCGGTGCTCCGGCGCGATCGTGATCGACGCCGCCAGGGGCTGCTCGAGGTCGCGCTCGAAGCCCGGCGCCAGCACGTCGTGGTCGGTCTCCGCGCGCAGGCGTCGCAGGAGCGCGAGGTAGCCGTGCGCGTCGAAGGTCTCGACGGCACCCTTGCGAGCGAGGAGTCCGCGCTCGAGCAGGGCGACGTCGGCGAGGTGGAACCCGTCCATCGGCACCCGCACGGACGGGACGCCGCGCGCCGACAGCCGGTTCGCGAGCCGTCGGGCCAGCGTCGACTTCCCGCTCCCGGGTGCGCCGACGAGGCCGACCAGCACGCGACGGGCCGGGTCGGCCTCAGCCAGCGCTGCCGCCCGCGCGGCGAGGTCGTCGAGGTCCACGACGCTCATCCTCCTCCTGCGCGGGGTCGCTCCCCCTCGTCAAACCCACCGCCGGGTGACGCGCAGGGGTCCGGTAAGGTACCCCGCGGTGGCGTGTCCGAGCGGCCGAAGGTGCATCACTCGAAATGATGTGTGGGGTCAAACCCACCGTGGGTTCAAATCCCACCGCCACCGCCGGTGAGAAGGGCCCCCAGCGTTCTGCGCCGGGGGCCCTTCTCCGTCCACGGGCGACGCCCTGGTCACGGGAGGGCGAGGCCACGTCGCCACCGACGTCCTCGCCCTCCTTCGCCCCACCGGCCTATGCTGGCGAGGTGTTCGAGACCGCGATGCTGAGCCGGGCGACCGGGTTGCTCGCGTTCGTCCTGTGCCTCGCGGCGCCGTCGGAGTCCACCGCAGCGGCGGGCGTCGCCGTCCTCATCGCCGCGGCGCTGGTGGTGGCGGCGGGTTCGCGCGTCGTCGTCGAGCACCGTGTCACCGGGGTCGGGGTGCGGCCCGGTGAGGCCGTGCGGCTGGTGCCCGTGCTCTCCTCGCGCATCGCGGACCCGGTGCGGCAGCCGGTGCGTCCGCGCGCTCCCGGTCTGGTCTGAGGTCGCCTTCGGGCGACGTGCCCGATCCGATCCTCAGACCAGGAGAACTCCCATGCTCGACCCGTTGAAGCACGTCCTGTCCGCCCTGCTGTCCCACACCCACGCCCTCCTCACGCACCTCGGGGCCGACCCCGGTGGTGCCGTCGGCTGGTGCCTGAGCATCGCCGCGATCGTCGTGGTGGTGCGCTCCCTGCTGCTGCCGATCACGATCCACCAGGTCCGCAACGCGCGCCGGTCCGCGCTCGCCCGACCACAGCTGCAGGAGATCGCCCAGCGGTACAAGGGCCGCACCGACACCGAGAGCGTGCGCGCCATGATGGAGGAGCGTCGCGCCGTGTCGGCCGAGCACGGCGTCTCGCGGCTCGGGTGCCTGCCCGTGCTGCTGCAGGTGCCGCTGTGGATCGCGCTCTACCACCTGCTCTCCGACGTCGCGGCCGGCTCGCCGGTCGGGTCGATGGACGCCGAGCAGGTGGCGCTCTTCGACCGCGCCCAGCTGTTCGGCACCGGTCTGGCCGACAGCGGCATGCTCGGCCACGGAGGGCTCCACCTGGCCGTCGTCCTCACGCTCGCAGCCGTGGCCGCGCTGGTCTCCTTCGCGACCCAGCACCTGTTCGTCATGCCGAACACCCCGACCGAGGGGATGCCCGAGGCGATGCAGCAGGCCACCCGCATGATGCCGACGCTCTCGGCCGGAGGGCTCCTGCTCACCGGGACGTTCGTGCCCGTCGGCCTGCTCGTCTACTGGGTCGCCAGCCAGGTGTGGACGCTCGGCCAGTCCTTCGTGGTCTGGCGGTGGTTCCCGACGCCCGGCAGTCGGGCGGCGCGGCGACGCGAGGCGGCCACGGACTGACGACGCCGCGCTGTCGCTCGCCGCTCGGCCTGCGACGTCTGCCGCGTCTGCATCGGCAGCGACGAGAGGGTCCGCCGCCTCGACCTGTCGTGCGACGGCGGCCGGTGGCTCCCTGGCCTGTCAGTCGCCCATCGCACGCTGCAGGACGTCGGCGAAGTCGCCGTCGACGTGGATGGACATCGTTCCCTCGTCGTCGAAGCGGGTGAGCTGCACGTAGGCCGACCCGTTCCACCAGTACAGGTGGGGGCTGACCTGGCCGACGCCGTCGGAGTACCCGAGCGCGGTGAAGCGCGCCATGCTGTTCACCACCGAGACCACCGTCGCGTCGCGCACCACGTGCCAGCAGAGCTGGTGACGGTGCGGGACGCTCATCAGCCAGCCGAGGTCGCTCGGCGCGGCGTCGTCGACCCCGGCGGGCAGCTCGGGGAGCAGCAGCGCGCGGCTCGCGGTGTGGACCGAGTCGCCGAGCAGCACGTGGAAGGCGCCGCCGTCGTGCGCGTCGACCAGCTCCACCTGCTCCGTCGGGAGGGCCCGGAGGTTCTCGAGACCGGCCCGGTGCAGCAGCTCCCATCCGCCAGCAGCCCGTGCGTTCTCGTGGTTGTAGATCGACAAGCTGTCCGGCAGGTCGAGAGCGAGGGCCTCGATGATGCCGGGGGCGAGCTCGCGGTGCGGGAACCCGTCGAGGTCGGGGAGGGTGTCGGCGGGCAGGAGCCGCACGTAGGTGCGACGCCGCTGGTCGTCGGGGTCTGCGCCCTCGAAGGGGTCCTCCCCGTCGAAGCTCTCGAGAAGGTGCCGCACGTGGTCCCGCACCACGGCCGGCCAGTCCCGACGGTCGACGTCGGCGCACGTGGCCGCGACGTTCCAGAACCCGAACTGACGACCTTCGGCGTCGACCGCATGATCGGCGTGGGTGGTCACCTCGAGCCCGTGCTCGCCGAACGCGTGGTGCAGGAGCGTGCGGACGCGGTCGGCGTCCGAGACGGTGAGGAACGTCAGCGCCTCGTCCATCGGCTCGGGCCGGTCCGCGGTGCGCCTCGAGAAGATCCCCATGGTGCCGTCCTTCGTGTCGGGTGCGCGGCCAGCATGGCAGTGCCGGACCCGACGCGGACGGACCCGCGCCGACTCCGGCCTACAGCTGCCCCTCGACGAACTGGGCGACGCCGTTCCCGAACGACCAGTCCTCCTTGGTGTTCTCCGTCAGCGAGACGATCAGGTCGGACGGGGCGAGGCCGCACTCGGCCTCGAGCCGCTCGGCGAGGGTCGCGTAGAGAGCGCGCTTCTGGTCGAGGTTGCGGCCCTGCTGGGTGATCTGCAGGATCACGAGGTCGTCCGTGCGCTTGATGCCGAGCCCGGTGTCCTCGGCGATCACGTGGCCCGGCTTGTGCTCGGAGATCAGCTGGTAGCGGTCGCGCTCGGGAGCGGCGAACACGTCGAGGAGGGTCTGCTGGACGACGAGCGGGGGTGAGGTCCGGCACCCTGCCCCCGCACGAGCGGTCAGCGCGCCGTGTCGCGGACGGGGCTCGGGCGACCGAGGGACGCCGCCAGCTCGGTCTGGTACGCGGCGTACGCCTCGACCAGCCGCGGCGCGTTCCAGCCCGACGGTCGCAGCTCGGGCGACAGGGCCGGGTCGGTCCGCAGGTGGCGGACGAGCGCGGCGGCCACGGCGAGACGCTCCACGGGCGGTCGTGGCTCGTCGAGGGCCGTGAGCAGTCGGGCGCCGGTGTCCGTCCAGCCGGGCAGGTCCCACAGGCGCGCGGTGAGCCCTCGCTCGTCCATCGGACGCGAGCTCGCCACCACGACGAGGTCGTCGGGCCACGTGGGGAGCGGACGGTCGAGGTTCGCGGGCCGGGTCCAGACGCCCTCGCGCAGCTCGGCGAGCAGCGCCGCCGGGGTGTCGGCGCGGGCCAGGACCATC
>NZ_LUNF01000162.1:2776-12142 GCF_001626145.1 Aeromicrobium sp. REDSEA-S32_B7 | reverse complement strand
GCAGTATTACCTGCACAACTTCCTGACCAGCCAGCCGGACCTGAACTTCCACAATCCCGAAGTCCGTGAAGAGCTGCTCGATGTGGCCCGCTTCTGGCTGGACCGCGGCGTCGAACAGCGCGGCCTTGTCGGCCTTCGGCTCGGGCTGCTTGAGGGTGCTGGTGCCACCGATGTCGCCGGTGATCTTGAGCAGCGCGGCGACGGCCTCGGTGGGCTGGGCGCCGACGCCAAGCCAGTACTGGGCGCGCTCGGAGACGACGTGGATCGTCGACGGCTCGGTCTTCGGGTTGTACGTGCCGATCTCCTCGATCACACGACCGTCGCGCTTGGTGCGCGAGTCGGCGACGACGATGCGGTAGTACGGGGTGCGGATCTTGCCCATCCGCTTCAGGCGAATCTTGACGGCCACGGGTGTGGTGTCTCCTCAGGTCTCTGTGGTGGGGTGACGTGGCGAGCCGGGTGGGGTCACGACTCGGTCACGAAGCTGGTGGGCCCAGCGGTCGGGGTGAGAGGGTCCCGGCCGCAGCGGACACAAGGCGACATTCTGCCAGACGACGTCCGCCAGGACCACATCGCCTCGCGTGTCCCGGTCACCGGTCCGGGGCACCGTCGTCGAAGCGACCGTGCCGGCCCGCGCCGGCCACGAAGCGCGCCGCGCCCTCGACGGCCTCGGCGGCGACGACGGGCAGCCCGCCCGCGCCCTCGGCGCGCAGCGCTTCGGCCAGCGGGAGGTCCCACTGCCCCAGCACCGACGCGCGGTCCGCGCGGAGGCAGGCCTGCGGGAAGGCCGCGAGCTGCTCGGCCAGCTCGTGGGCGACGTCGAGCGCGCGTCCGGGGGCCACGACCCGGTTGACGAGTCCCATCTGCAGCGCCTCGTGCGCCTCCACGGGGCGTCCGGTGAGCACGAGGTCCATCGCCCGGCCGTGCCCGACGACACGCGGCAGCCGCACGGTGCCACCGTCGATGAGCGGGACGCCCCAGCGGCGGCAGAACACCCCGAGCACGGCGTCCTCGGCGGCGACCCGGAGGTCGGCGAGCAGCGCGAGCTCGAGACCGCCGGCCACGGCGTGGCCCTCGATGGCGGCGACGAGCGGCTTCGTCAGCGCCATGCGGGTCGGCCCCATCGGGCCGTGGCCGTCGGGGTCGAGCACGTGGCCGCGCTCGGGGTCGGCGACGGCCGACAGGTCGGCGCCCGCGCAGAACGTGCCTCCCTCGCCGTGGAGCACGGCGACGGCGACGTCGTCGTCGGCCTCGAAGCGCTCGAAGGCGGCCAGGAGGGCTGCGGCGGTGGGGCCGTCGACGGCGTTGCGGACGTCGGGTCGGTGCAGGGTGATCGTGCAGACGGCGTCGTCGACGTCGTAGCGGACGGGTTCGCTCACGAGACCCACGCTAGCCGTCGGTCTGCGTGGCTACGCTGACCTCATGGCCGACGTCACCGTCCTGCACCACCCGGGCTGCTCCACCTCGCGGCACGCGCTCGACTCCGCCGCGCAGGCGGGCGTCGAGGTCGAGGAGGTGCGCTACCTGAAGCAGCCGCTCGACCGCGCCACGCTGCTCGCGCTCCTGGAGCGGCTCGAGGACGAGCCCGCCGACCTCGTCCGCAAGGACGCCTTCTTCAAGGAGCAGGGTCTGGACGCCGCCGACTACACGACGCCCGAGCAGGTCGCCGACCTGCTCGTCGAGCACCCCCGTCTGCTCCAGCGGCCCGTGCTGGTGCGCGGCACGCTGGACGGACCCGGACGGGCCATCATCGGGCGGCCGAAGGACCGCGCCGACGCCTTCCTGCGCGAGGGCTGACCCGCTCCCCCGCACCGCTCACGTGGCGGTGCCGGCGAACTGCGCGGCGTAGAGCCGGGCGTACGCACCCTCGGCGGCCAGCAGCGTGTCGTGGTCGCCCTGCTCGACGATGCGGCCGGACTCCATGACGACGATGGTGTCGGCCTCGCGGATGGTCGACAGGCGGTGCGCGACCACGAACGACGTGCGGTCGCGCCGCAACCGGCCCATGGCCTCCTGCACGAGCGCCTCCGTGCGCGTGTCGACCGAGCTCGTCGCCTCGTCGAGCACCAGCACGGGCGGGTCGGCGTGGAACGCGCGGGCGATGGTGAGCAGCTGGCGCTGGCCGGCGCTGAGGCTCCCCCCGCCCTCGTCGACGACGGTGTCGTAGCCGTCGGGCAGCGTCCGGACGAGGTGGTCGACCGAGGCGGCCTCCGCGGCGCGCCTGACGGCGGCGTCGTCGACGTCGCCCACGCGGCCGTAGGCGATGTTCTCGCGGATGGTGCCCTTGAACAGCCAGGCGTCCTGCAGCACCACGCCGAAGCACCGTCGCAGCGCCTGGCGGTCCATCGTGGCGACGTCGACGCCGTCGAGCGTGATGCGTCCGGCGTCGAGCTCGTAGAAGCGCAGCAGCAGGTTGACGAGGGTCGTCTTGCCCGCGCCGGTCGGTCCGACGATCGCCACGGTCGCGCCCGGCTCGGCGACGAGGTCGAGACCCTCGATGAGCGGAGCGTCGGTGTAGGAGAACGCCACGTCGTCCAGGACCACCCGACCCCGCACGGGCTGCGTCGGCACGAGCGGCGCCGCGCCGCCGGGCCCCACGTCGGGACGCTCCAGCTCGGTGTCGAGCAGGGCCAGCACGCGCTCGGCCGAGGCCATGCCGGACTGCAGGAGGTTGACCATCGACGCGATCTGGGTGAGCGGCTGCGTGAACTGCCGCGAGTACTGGATGAAGGCCTGGACGTCCCCCACCGTGAGGCTGCCGGTCGAGACCCGGACCGCGCCGATCACGGCGACCAGCACGTAGTTGAGGTTGGAGACGAACATCATGAGCGGCTGGATGACGCCCGAGATGAACTGGGCCCGGAACGCCGACGTGAACAGGGCGTCGTTGCGGCGCTCGAACTCCTCCCGGACGTCGCGCTGGCGGCCGAAGACCTTGACCACCTCGTGACCCGTGAAGACCTCCTCCACGTGGCCGTTGACCTTCCCGGTGGCGGCCCACTGGGCGACGAACTGCGGCTGCGAGCGGCGCATGACCGCCTGTGTCAGCCACACGGCGAGCGGGATCGTGGCCAGGGCCACGAGCGCCAGCAGCGGCGAGATCCAGACCATCATGACGAGCGTGCCGACGACCGTGAGCAACGAGGTCAGGAGCTGGCTGATCGTCTGCTGCAGCGACTGGCCGATGTTGTCGATGTCGTTGGTGGTGCGCGACATCAGCTCGCCGCGCTCCGTGCCGTCGACGAACGAGAGCGGCAGCCGGTGCAGCGTGGCCTCCACGTCGTCGCGCAGGCCGCCGACCATCCGCTGCACGACGGCGGTGGTGAGCCGGCCCTGCCACCACATGAAGCCCGACGCCAGGACGTACAGCACGATCGCGCCCGCCAGCACCCAGCCGAGCTGCGTGAAGTCGATGCCCTGCCCGGGGCGCACGTCGGCACCGAGGAGCACGTCCGCGAGACGGTCCTGGCCGTCGGCACGCAGCCGCTCCACGACCTCGGCCTGGCTCGCGCCGGCCGGCAGCCGGCTCGACAGGTAGCCGCTGAAGACGAGGTCGGTCGCGTGCCCGAGGAGCCGCGGGCCGAGCACGGACAGGGTCGTGCCGATGACACCCAGCGCGGCGATGGCAGTGACCGTCGCGCGGTCCTGGAGCAGTCGTCGCCCGATGCGTCGCGCGGTGCCCCGGAAGTCCGACGCGCGCTGGGGCGCCATGGCTCCGGCGGCCATCGGCCCGCGTGGTCCGCCGCTCATCGCGCCTCCGCCTCGCTGAGCTGGGAGAGGACGATCTCGCGGTAGACCGCGCACGTGTCCATGAGGTCTCGGTGCGTGCCCGTGCCGACGACGCTGCCCTCGTCAAGGACGACGATCCGGTCGGCGTCGCGGATGGTCGAGACCCGCTGGGCGACGGTCACGACCGCGGCGTCGCGGGTCAGCGGCCTCAGGGCGTCCCGCAGCGCCGCGTCGGTGGCGTAGTCGAGCGCGGAGAAGGAGTCGTCGAACAGGTACACGAGCGGACGCTTCACCAGCGCGCGGGCGATCGCCAGCCGCTGCCGCTGACCGCCGGAGAAGTTGGTGCCGCCCTGCGAGACGGGTGCCTGGAGCCCCTCGGGCAGCGCCTCGACGACGTCGCGCGCCTGGGCCACGTCGAGTGCCTCCCACAGCTCGGCGTCGCTCGCGTCGGGACGGCCGTAGCGCAGGTTCGACGCCACCGTGCCGGAGAACAGGAACGCGCGCTGGGGCACCAGCCCGATCGCCGCCCAGACCGCCTCGGGCGTCATCGTCCGCACGTCCCGGCCGTCGAGCAGCACCTGCCCCGCGGTGACGTCGAAGAGTCGGGGCACGAGGTTGACCAGCGTCGACTTCCCGCTGCCGGTCGACCCCACGACCGCGGTGGTCTCCCCCGGTCTGGCCACGAGGGAGACGCCGTGCAGCACGTCCTGCTCGGCCCCTGGATACGCGAAGGAGGCGTCGCGCACCTCCAGCGCGCCGCGGGCCACGGGCGTGTCGTCGGCGTCGGGCGCGGCGACGATGCTCGGCTCGGTCTCCAGGACCTCGGTGATCCGCTCCGCCGACACCTCGGCGCGCGGCCAGAGCATGAGCATGAAGGTCGCCATCATGACGGCCATGAGGATCTGCACGAGGTAGTTCTGGAACGCGGTCAGCGTGCCGACCTGCAGGTCGCCCGACGCGATGCGGTAGCCACCGAACCAGGTGGCGGCCACGACCGAGACGTTCATGACGAGCATGACCGTCGGGAACATCAGTGCCATCACGCGCCCGGCCGCGACCGCGACGTCGACGTACGCCTGGTTGGCCCGCGCGAAGCGCTCGGCCTCGCGCTCCTCGGTGGCGAACGCCCGGACGACGCGGATGCCCTGGATCTGCTCGCGCATGACGTCGTTGAGGCCGTCGATCCGCTCCTGCATCTGACGGAACAGCGGACGCATCGTGCGGATGATGAGGCCCACGGCCACCACCAGGACGGGGATGACCACGACGAGCAGGCCCGACAGCTCGACGTCCTGGCGCAGGGCCATCGCGACGCCCCCGACCGCCATGATCGGGGCCGACACCAGGAGCGTCAGCGCCATGAACACGAGCAGCTGCACCTGCTGCACGTCGTTCGTGGCGCGCGTGACCAGCGTCGGCGCGCCGAAGTGGGCCAGCTCGCGGGCGGCGAACCCCTCGACCGCGTCGAACACGCCGGCGCGCAGGTCGCGGCCGAGCGCCATCGCCACCCGCGCCCCCACGTAGACGGCGACGACCGTGCACGCCACCTGCAGCACGGTGACGAGCAGCATCACGCCGCCCGTGGTCCAGATGCGTCCCACGTCGCCGCGGACGACGCCGTCGTCGATGATCTCGGCGTTGAGCCCCGGCAGGTAGAGGTTGGCGATCGTCTGCGCCAGCTGGAACAGCACGACCACGGCGATCGGTCCGCGGTAGGGCCGCAGGTGGCGGCGCAGGAGCGGGATCAGCACGACGTCAGACTACGTTGCCCCGAGCAACGGTCTCGCGGACGAGCCGCTCAGAGCAGGTCCCTGAGCTCCTTCGGCAGCTCGAAGTCCTGCGCGCCCTGCTGGCCGCCGAAGCCGAACGCCTCGGCGCCGTCCTTCGCGGCCGGCTTCTGCTGGGACGCCTGGGCCCGCTTGGCCGGGTTGCCCGACACGCGCTTGCCCTTCTTCTTCTGGTTCTGCGGCTTCTGGCGGGCGCCGGCCCGCTTGCCGACGCCGGGCATGCCGGGGACGCCGCCCATGCCGGGCATGCCCCCGCCCTTCGCCATCTGCTGCATCATCTTGCGTGCCTCGAAGAAGCGGGTGACGAGCTGGTTGACGTCCTGCACCGAGGTGCCCGAGCCCTTGGAGATCCGGGCGCGGCGCGACCCGTCGATGATCTTGGGGTCGTCGCGCTCCTTCGGCGTCATCGACAGGATGATCGCCTTCACCTTGTCGAGCTCGCGGTCGTCGAAGTTCGCGATCTGGTCCTTGAACTGGCCCATGCCCGGGAGCAGGCCCATGAGCTTGCTCATGGACCCCATCTTCGACAGGGTCTCCATCTGCTTGAGGAAGTCCTGGAGCGTGAAGGTGCCCCCGAGCATGCGCTCGGCGTCCTTCTCGGCCTGCTCGGCGTCGTAGACCTTCTCGGCCTGCTCGATGAGCGACAGCATGTCGCCCATGTCGAGGATCCGGCCGGCCATGCGGTCGGGGTGGAAGACGTCGAAGTCGGTGAGCTTCTCGCCCGTGGAGGCGAACATGATGGGCCGGCCGGTGATCTCGCGGACCGACAGCGCAGCACCGCCCCGGGCGTCGCCGTCGAGCTTGGTGAGCACCACGCCGGTGAAGTCAACGCCCTCGGCGAACGCCTCGGCCGTCTGCACGGCGTCCTGGCCGATCATCGCGTCGATGACGAACAGGACCTCGTCGGGGTTCACGGCGTCGCGGATGTCGCGCGCCTGCTGCATGAGGTCGGCGTCGATGCCGAGGCGTCCGGCGGTGTCGACCACGACGACGTCGTGCAGGGTGCGGCGGGCCTCGGCGATCGCGTCGCGGGCCACCTGCACGGGGTCGCCGACGGAGCGGGTGCCCTCGGCGCCCCCGTCGCCGCCGCCGGTGTTGCCGGCCTCGGGGGCGAACACGGTGACGCCGGCCTGCTGGCCGACGACCTGCAGCTGGTTGACGGCGTTGGGGCGCTGCAGGTCGCAGGCCACGAGCATCGGGCTGTTGCCCTGCTCCTTGAGCCAGCGGCCGAGCTTGCCCGCGAGCGTGGTCTTGCCCGCTCCCTGGAGGCCGGCGAGCATGATGACGGTCGGCGGGTTCTTCGCGAACCGGACGCGGCGCGTCTCGCCGCCGAGGATCGTCACGAGCTCCTCGTTGACGATCTTGACGACCTGCTGCGCCGGGTTGAGCGCCTTGGAGACCTCGACGCCCAGCGCGCGCTCCTTGACCCGCGCCGTGAACGCGCGGACCACCGGGACGGCGACGTCGGCATCGAGCAGGGCGAGACGGATCTCGCGCGCGGTGGCGTCGATGTCGGCCTCGCTGAGCCGTCCCTTGCCGCGCAGGTTCTTGAACGCGGACTGGAGGCGGTCTTGCAGGGAGTCGAACATGGGCTCCAGCCTACCGAGCGGGCCCGGCGACGCCGACGACCCCGGTCGGCCAAGCCCCGCGAACCAGCTCGCTCAGACCAGGGCCGCGTCGACCGCCTCGTGCAGCCGACGGGTGGCTGCCTCGTCGAGCGGCTCGCCGTCGGCGTCGACCACGTAGAAGACGTCGCGTGCCTCGTCGCCGTAGGTCGACAGGTGCGCCGAGCGGATCGAGCAGTCGACGGCGGCGATCGCGGCGCAGACCGTCCACACGAGTCCGCGGCGGTCCGCGGCCCGGACCTCGAGGAGCGTCGCCGACTCCGACAGGCCCGGCAGCACCCTGACGCGGGCCGGCAGCCCCTCCACCGGGGTGAGCGTCATGCGTCGCTCGAGCGGCACGTCGCCGGCGAGGACGGGCAGCAGACGCTCGCGCACCGCGCTGGCCAGGAGGTCGGGCCGGGCCACCTCCCACAGCGACACGGCCGCGTCGTCCTGGGTGACCACGCGCACCGAGCGCACGGCGAGACCCTGGAGCGCGAGCCCTCCGGCGATGAGGGCCATCACCCCGGGGCGGTCGGCGGTGACGACCGTGACGAGCGACCCGCCGTGGTGGTCGACGACGTCGAGACGGACCTCGCCCCGGCGCGCACGCGCCAGGGCGTCGGCGGACGGGAAGGGCAGCTCGGCAGGCCAGCCCTCGTACGCGTCGGACGTGGTCGCGGGCGCCGTGCCCGCGAGGTGCTGGTGCGTCTTGGCCACCAGCCCCTCGATCAGGCCGCGCCGCCACGAGGTCCACGCCGTGGGGCCGGTCGAGCGCGCGTCGGCCTGGGTGAGGCTGGCCAGGAGGTCGAGGAAGGCGGCGTCGCCGACGATCTCCGCCACGTTCGCCGCCGTGGCAGGGTCCTCGATGTCGCGACGGGTGGCGACCGTGCCGAGGAGCAGGTGCCAGCGCACGAGCCTGCCCACGACGGCGGCGTCGGCGGGCGGGAAGCCCCAGCGCAGCGCGACGGCCTCCGCCATCGGGGCACCGACCTCGCTGTGGTCGCCGGGCCTGCCCTTGCCGATGTCGTGCAGCAGCGCGGCGACGGCGAGGAGGTCGGGACGCGCGACGTCGCGGCGCAGCGTCGAGGCCACCACGCACGTCTCGACGCTGTGCCGGTCCACCGTGAACCGGTGCACCGGCGAGCTCGAGCCGCGCAGCCGCACGTCGGCCCACTCCGGCAGCCAGCGGTCGACCACGCCTGCGATGTCGAGCTCGTCCCACACCTCGACGAGACCGTGGCCCGCAGTGAGCAGGTCGACCAGGGAGCGGCGGGCCGCAGCCGGCCACGGCTCCTCGAGCGGCCCCAGGTCGCGCGCGAGGCGCTGGGCGGTCCCGGCCGCGAACGGGAGGCCGGCCCGGGCCGCGACGGCGGCGGCCCTCAGCGCGACGGCGGGGTCGCGGCGTGGGTCAGCGTCGGCGGTGAGCACGACCTCGTCGCCGAGCCAGCCGACGCCGGCGTCGACCTGCACCACCGCAGGCCCGGTGCGTCGCAGGCCGGGCCGGGGTCGCGGGCTCGCCCGCGGCGCGAGGACGGCGTCGAGCCGGCGCCAGGTCACGTCGGCGACGTGCGCGATGCGACGTCCGAGGTGGCGCACGTGCAGGTCGAGGGCCTGCGGCTCCATCCCGACGGCCTCGGCGACCGCCGGCACGTCCTCCATCGCGAGCCGGTCGGTGCGGCGCCCGGTGCTGGTGTGGAGCGCGTCGCGCACGTCGAGCAGCGCGGAGCGCAGCTCCTCGACCTCCGCGTGGGGCACGTCGACGAGCCACGTCGCGACGAGGGCGCGCAGGTCGACGCCGTCGCGCAGGCCTCCCCCGGACTCCTTGAGGTCGGGCACCGCGGCGTAGGCCAGCCAGCCCGAGCGCTCGAGCCGCTGGCGACGCCCGGCGCGCAGGTCCTCGACCCGGGTGCGCGCCTCGCGGCGCCAGTCGGCCAGCACGTGGGAGCGCAGCGCGAGGACGAGCCCAGCGTCGCCGGCCACCGTCCGCGCGTCGAGCATGCCCATGGCGGCGCGGTGGTCCTCCGCTGCCGTGGCGCGCATCTGCACGGCGTCGCGGACGGAGTGGTCGAGCGGGATGCGCGCGTCCCACAGCGGGTACCAGAGCGCCTCGGCGACCTCGCGGACCCGGTCCTCGGGCACGGCGGGGTCGTGCAGCAGGACGACGTCGAGGTCGCTGGACGGCGAGAGCTCGCGTCGCCCGTAGCCACCGACCGCGACGGCGACCAGGCCCGTGGGGTCGGGCC
>NZ_LUNF01000162.1:0-2758 GCF_001626145.1 Aeromicrobium sp. REDSEA-S32_B7 | reverse complement strand
GGTCGGAGGCGGTGCTCGGCGGGTGGCTCACGGCACCAGCCTGCCGCACCCGACCACCCGGGACGCACCGCAGCCCACGACCGGTGCGGTCGTGGGCTGCGGCGGGGCCGGGCGAGAGGTCAGAGGGCGGCCTCGTCGGTCTCGCCGGTGCGCACGCGCACCACCGAGTCGACGGGGACGACCCACACCTTGCCGTCGCCGATCTTGCCGGTCTGGGCGGCTGCCGTGATGGTGCTGACGACCGTCTCGACGTCGGCGGCGTCGACGACGACCTCCAGGCGGATCTTCGGCACGAGGGTGACGTCGTACTCAGCCCCGCGGTAGACCTCCGTGTGGCCCTTCTGCTGGCCGTAGCCGCTGGCCTCGGTGACGGTCATGCCGGCGACGCCGGCGGACGCGAGGGCCTCGCGGACCTCTTCCCACTTGTGCGGCTTGATGACCGCGGTCACGAGCTTCATCATCAGACTCCCGTCTTGAAGGGCGAACCACCGGAACCGCCGGTGTAGTCGTACGCGGACTCGAGGTGCTCGACCTGGTCGATGCCGGAGACCTCGTCCTCCGGGTCGATCCGGAAGCCGATCGTCATGTCGATCAACTTACCGATGATGTACGTGAGCACGAACGAGAAGACCATGACGACGACGGCGGCCAGCACCTGCTTGCCGAGCAGCTCGGCGTTGCCACCGTAGAAGAGTCCGTCGACGGGCGCACCGCCACCGGGCGCCGTCGTGGCGAGGAAGCCGATGAGGACGGTGCCGATGAGCCCGCCCACGAGGTGCACGCCGACGACGTCGAGCGAGTCGTCGAAGCCGAGCTTCCACTTGAGGCCGACCGCTGCGGCGCACACGACACCGGCGACCAGGCCCAGGATGACCGACCCGAACGGCGACAGCGCACCGGCGGCGGGCGTGATGGCGACGAGGCCGGCGACGGCACCCGACGCGGCGCCGAGGCTGGTGCCCTTCTTCTCCTTGACGAACTCGTAGGCGAGCCAGCCGACGATCGCGCCGGCGGTGGCCACCGCGGTGTTGACGAAGGCGAGACCGGCCAGGCCGTTCGCGCCGAGCGCCGAGCCGGCGTTGAAGCCGAACCAGCCGAACCAGAGGAGGCCGGCGCCCAGCAGCACGAACGGCAGGTTGTGCGGACGCATCGGGTCGCGCTTCCAGCCGGTGCGCTTGCCGAGCACGAGGGCGAGTGCGAGACCGGCCGCACCGGCGTTGATGTGCACCGCGGTGCCGCCCGCGAAGTCGACGGCCTCGAGCTTGGTGGCGATCCAGCCGCCCCCCTCCCCGTCACTGCCGCCGAAGTCGAAGACCCAGTGCGCGACGGGGAAGTAGACGACGGTGACCCACACGACCACGAAGACGAGCCAGCCGGAGAACTTCGCACGGTCGGCGATCGCGCCACTGATGAGGGCGACGGTGATGATGGCGAACATCAGCTGGAACCCGGCGAACACGAACTCGGGGATCGTGCCGTAGGCGGTGTCGACGCCGATGTTGAGGAACCCGAGCCGCTCGGTGCCGCCGATGAGGCTGTTGCCGCCGGGGCTGAACGCGAACGAGTAGCCGTAGAGCACCCACAGCACCGGCACGATGGCCAGCGCGGCGAAGCTCATCATCATCATGTTGAGCACGCTCTTCGCGCGCGTCATGCCCCCGTAGAAGAACGCGAGCCCGGGCGTCATGAGCAGCACCAGTGCGGCGCTGGCCAAGACCCAGGCGGTGTCGCCGGTATCCATGGAACCTCCGTGAGACGTGATGGGACGGCGCGCCTCCCGGCAGCGCCACGTCACACGATGGACGTCGGGGATTACCTCTGCGGCAGCGTCGCGTTTCGCTCAGGTCACGAGTTCGGCTCCTGCGTTACGGGCGTGTTACGTCCTCACGCCAGCAGCGCGTCGACGAACTCCTCGGCGTCGAACGGCGCGAGGTCGTCGGCCCCTTCGCCGAGACCGACGTACTTGACCGGGACGCCGAGCTCGCGCTGGACGGCGACGACGATGCCGCCCTTGGCCGTGCCGTCGAGCTTGGTGAGCACCACGCCGGTGACCTTGACGACCTCGCCGAACACCTGGGCCTGGCGCAGGCCGTTCTGGCCGGTGGTCGCGTCGATGACGAGCAGCACCTCGGTGACGGGTGCCTGCTTCTCGGCCACGCGCTTGACCTTGCCCAGCTCGTCCATCAGGCCCGCCTTCGTGTGCAGGCGACCGGCCGTGTCGATGACGACGACGTCGGCACCGGTCTCGAGGCCCTGCTTGACGGTGTCGAAGCCGACGCTGGCGGGGTCGCCGCCCTCGGGACCGCGCACGACGTCGACGCCGACGCGCTGGCCCCACGTGCTGAGCTGGTCGGCCGCGGCGGCGCGGAACGTGTCGGCCGCGCCGAGCACGACGGTGCGGTCCTCGGCGACGAGCACGCGGGCGAGCCGGCCGACCGTCGTGGTCTTGCCGGTGCCGTTGACGCCCACGACGAGCACGACGCCGGGCGTGCCCTCAGGGCCCTGCAGCGCGAGCGAGCGGTCGAGGGTCGGGTCGACGAGCGCGACGAGCTCCTCGCGCAACGCCCGGCGCGCGGCCTCGGGGTCGGTGATGCCCTCGACGCGCACCCGCGTGCGGAGCCGGTCGACGAGCTCGGTCGTCGGACCGACACCCACGTCGGCGGCAAGGAGCGTGTCCTCGAGCTCCTCCCAGGCGGCGTCGTCGAGGTCGGCCCGGCCGAGCACCGCGAGGAGGCCGCGACCGAGCGAGGAGTTGGAG
>NZ_LUNF01000161.1:0-4441 GCF_001626145.1 Aeromicrobium sp. REDSEA-S32_B7 | reverse complement strand
CTGGTGCACCCGCCGGTGCCGCTCGCCGTACGCGTGCCGTACGGCGTGCTCGCGGCGGCGGCCGTCGGTCTCATGCCGCGCTGGACGCGCTGGCCGTTGCGTCTGCCGTACCTGCCCGTCGCCGAGGCGAGCGCCGTGCGGATCGGGGGCGAGGTCGTCACGCGGTCGATCCGTTGGGCCATGACGCCGCCGGAGCGTCCGCCGGCTTCGTGATCCCTCCCTGCGGTTGCGGGACGTGGCGACTCCCGGGATGCTGTGGACCTCTGTGTGTTCCACCATGGGGGAGTCGTCTGCGAAGGGGAACCTGACGTGAACAAGCTGTTCATCGCGGCTGCCGGCGTCGCCGGCTACGTGCTCGGCACGCGCGCCGGCCGCGAGCGCTACGACCAGATCCGCACCCAGACCCAGAAGGTCTGGAACTCACCGACCGTCCAGAGCGGTGTCGACCACGCGGCCGACGCTGCCAAGAGCGCCGCCAGCGCAGCCGGCTCGGCCGCCGCCGACGCGGCCTCGTCCGCCGCCAGCGCCGCAGGCTCCAAGGTCGCCGACGTCGTCAAGGGCCACGGCTCCGACGACGCTCGCGTCTCGACCGACCCGGCCGACGCCTCCTACGACGTCGACGCCGCCCTCGCGGAGGCCGACACCGAGGTCACGTCGACGCGACCGGCCAACAACCCGCCGACCGCCGCCGACCTCGCCGAGCCGCGCACGAGGCGCCTGTGACCTCCCCGTCGGACGAGTCGACCGGACGGCTCATCGCGCAGGCCACCGAGGACATCTCGACGCTGATCCGCGCCGAGATGCAGCTCGCCAAGGACGACCTCGCCCAGGCGGGCAAGCGCGTCGGCGTCGGCGCGGGACTCTTCGGAGCCGCGGGCGTCATCGCCCTGTACGGGCTGGGCGTGCTGATCAGCGCCGCCGTGCTCGGCCTGGCGAACGTCACCGACCCGTGGCTCGCCGCGCTCATCGTGGCCGTCGTGCTGTTCGCGGTCGCGGGAGTCGCCGCCCTCGTCGGCAAGCGGAACGTCACGAAGGTGACCCAGGCGCCGGCCGCCAGGGTCGAGAGCGTGCAGGCCGACGTGGCCGCCGCGAAGGGAGACCACCCATGAGCGACCGCGCCCGCCTCGAGGCCGAGATCGACGCGACCCGCGAGCACCTCGCCGAGACCGTCGACGCGCTCGGCGACAAGCTCGACGTCAAGGGACGGGCCCAGGAGGCCGTCGCCGAGGCCGACAAGGGTCGGATCGCGATCCTTGTCGGCGCCGCCGTGGCGGCCGTCGTCGGCATCGTGCTCCTGCGTCGCGGCTGAGGCTCAGCCCGCCCGCACCCGGTCGACGAACTCCAGCACGCGACGACGCAGGTCGTCGACGCGCAGGTCCGGCGCGCCGGTGACCGACTTCTCGTGCGCCTTGAGCGGCCGGCGCACCCGCGTCCAGCAGGCGAGGTCACCGCAGACGTACTGGCCGACCGTGTCGCCGGCGCGTCCGCGCGGCCCGGCACGGCGCGCCACCACCAGACGTGCGGTCGACGTGCCGTCGTCGGTGCGGCACCAGTCGCACAGCGTGGTGCGTGCCGGTCCTGTCGAGTCGGCCAACCGCAGCTCCACGCCAACCGGCTCGGCGACGATCTCCTCGCCCAGCACGACGTAGGCGCGCAGCGGCGCCTTCGGGTCGATCCAGCCGAGGTAGTCGCGCTCGTCGAGGCGGTCCGGCGGCCACGGCGCGGGCAGCGTCATCGTCGCGATCCTGCTCCGCGAGCTGTTCACGATGCTGGCGCGCACCTGGCGCGGGTCGAGCGGCTGCATGGTCCCTCCTCGCGTCGTGACTTTGCCTAATGCTGTTAGGCATCAACCTAACATACTCAGGCGTGCTGGTAGGGTCGTGCCGTGCCCCGAGCCGGACTCTCCACCGCCGCCGTCCTGACCGCGGCGGCCGACCTCGCCGATCGCGAAGGCCTCGACGCGGTGACCCCCTCGGCCGTCGCCCGGTCGGTCGGCGTGCGGACACCCAGCCTCTACGCCCACGTGGCGGGCGCCGAGGCCCTGCGGGAGGGCGTGACGACCCTGGCGCTCGACGAGCTCGCCGACCGGGTGGGGGCGGCCCTCGCCGGCCGGTCCGGCCGCGACGCGCTGCAGGCGCTCGCCGATACCTACCGGACGTACGCGACCGAGCACCCCGGTCGGTACGCCGCGACCCGACGTGCGGTCGACGCCGACTCGCCCGCCCTCGCCGCCGGCCGCCGCCACACGGACCTGGTGACGGCGGTGCTGCGCGGCTACCCCGTGCCCGAGCGCGAGCGGGTGCACGCCGTCCGGCTCGTCGGCTCGACGGTGCACGGTTTCACCGCGCTGCAGGCCTCCGGGGCGTTCGAGCACAGCAACCCCGAGGCCGACGTCAGCTGGCGGCGAGCCGTCGACGCCCTCGACGTCGCGCTCCGGCACTGGCCGGAGGACGGCGCCTGACCGGCCGACGTGTCAGTGCCCCCGGTCGATCCACTCCTGCAGGTGCGGTGCCTCGTCGCCGATGCGCGTGTCGTCGCCGTGCCCGGTGTGCACCACGGTGTCGTCGGGCAGCGTCAGCAGGTGGTCGCGGATGGACGCGACGATCGTCTCGAAGCTGGAGTAGCTGCGGCCCGTCGCGCCCGGGCCGCCCTGGAACAGGGTGTCGCCGCTGAACAGGACCCCGAGGTCCTCGGCGTAGAGGCACGTGCTTCCGGGCGAGTGGCCCGGGGTCGCGATGGCTCGCAGGGTGCTGCCGGCGACCGAGAAGGTGGTGCCGTCGACGAGGTCGTGGTCGGGCTTGACCTCCCGGCCGTGCTCGGCCTCCCAGAGCATGGTGTCGGCGGGCGGGAACCAGATCGGTGCGCCGGTGAGCTCGCGCAGCCGCACCGAGGCGTTGAGGTGGTCGTTGTGCCCGTGCGTGAGCACGATGGCCAGCACCGAGCGACCGTCGACGGCCGCGGCGATGGCGTCGGCGTCGTGCGGGGCGTCGACCACCACGACCTCGCTGTCGTCGCCGACCAGCCACACGTTGTTGTCGACGTCCCAGCTGCCGCCGTCGAGCTCGAACTGGCCCGACGTGACGACCTTCTGCACCCGTGCTGCTGGCGCCATCAGATCATCACCACCGAGCGGAGGACGTCGCCGCGATGCATCTTGTCGAACGCCGCCTCGACGTCGTCGATGCCGATGCGCTCGGTGACGAAGGCGTCGAGGTCGAGACGACCCTGGCGGTAGAGGTCGACCAGCATCGGGAAGTCGCGGCTCGGCAGGCAGTCGCCGTACCAGCTCGACTTGAGCGAGCCGCCGCGCCCGAACACGTCGATGAGCGGCACCTCGGGGATCTTCATGTCAGGGGTGGGCACGCCGACCAGGACGACGGTGCCAGCGAGGTCGCGGGCGTAGAACGCCTGCTCCCACGTCTCGGGGCGCCCGACGGCCTCGATGACGACGTCGGCGCCGAAGGTGTCGGTGAGCTCCTGGATGGTCTCGACCACGTCGTCCTTCGAGGCGTCGACGACGTGCGTGGCGCCCAGCGCCTTCGCCTGCTCGAGCTTGCGCGGGTCGAGGTCGACGGCGATGATCTTGGCCGCGCCGGCGAGCCTCGCGCCGGCCACCGCGGCGATGCCCACGCCGCCGCAGCCGATCACCGCGACCGAGTCGCCGCGACCCACGCCGCCGGTGTTGATGGCGGCGCCGATGCCGGCCATCACGCCGCAGCCGAGCAGGCCGACGGCGGCTGGGTCGGCCTCGGGGTCGACCTTCGTGCACTGCCCAGCGGCGACGAGGGTCTTCTCGGCGAAGGCGCCGATGCCGAGCGCGGGGGAGAGCTCCGTGCCGTCGACGAGCGTCATCTTCTGCTCAGCGTTGAAGGTGGCGAAGCAGTACTGCGGGCGTCCGCGTCGGCACGCGCGACAGTCGCCGCACACGGCCCGCCAGTTGAGGACGACGAAGTCGCCCGGCGCCACCTCGGTGACGCCCTCGCCCACGGACTCCACGACACCGGCCGCCTCGTGCCCGAGCAGGAACGGGAACTCGTCGTTGATGCCACCCTCGCGGTAGTGCAGGTCGGTGTGGCACACCCCGCACGACTGCACCTGCACGACCGCCTCACCCGGGCCGGGGTCAGGGACGTTGATGGTGACGACCTCGACGGGGGCGCCCTTGCTCATGGCCACGACGGCCTGCACCTGCTGCATGGGATCACTCAAGCCGATTCCGCCGACGGTTCCAACCATCCGTCCGGGGCGCGCGTCTCATGGTCGTGGGCGGACCTGCGGAGGTGGAGCGATGGACGAGGAGCAGCTCCTCATCGGGACGCTGCGTGCGGCAGCGGACCGGGCCCCGGACGGCGGGCTCGACGTGAGCGCGGTGCGCGAGCGAGCCAGGGTCGTACGCCGTAACCGCGCCGCCCTCGGCACCGCCTCGGCCGCCGCCCTGGTG
>NZ_LUNF01000160.1:0-10283 GCF_001626145.1 Aeromicrobium sp. REDSEA-S32_B7 | reverse complement strand
GCGTGGGGTCGCCCGCCAGCATCCGGGGCACCTCGGGTGCGCAGGAGACGACCAGCTCCAGCCCCTTGGCGCGGGCGGGCTCGCCGAGCACGCCGACCACCTGCTCGACGACCTGGCGGACCTCGAAGTCGAGCACCTCGAGCTCGAGGTGGCCGGCCTCGATCTTGGAGAAGTCCAGGATGTCGTTGAGCACTCCGAGGAGCGCGCGGCTGGCCACCTGCACGCCGGTCGCGAGGCGCTGCTGGTCGGGGTCGAGCGTCGTGCGCAGCAGCAGGTCGTTGAGCCCGATGACCCCGTTGAGCGGGGTGCGGATCTCGTGGCTCATCGTGGCCAGGAAGTCCGACTTCATCCGCGAGGCCTCCATGGCCGCGTCGCGGGCGTGCTCGAGCTCCGCCGCCGTCCGTTCGCGCCATGCCACCAACGCCATCTGGGCGGCGACGTGGTCGACCATCTGCTCGATCATGGCGTGGCGGAAGAGCGGGGGAGC
This sequence comes from Aeromicrobium sp. REDSEA-S32_B7, assembly GCF_001626145.1. NCBI lineage: Bacteria > Bacillati > Actinomycetota > Actinomycetes > Propionibacteriales > Nocardioidaceae > Aeromicrobium > Aeromicrobium sp. REDSEA-S32_B7. The sequence goes on along the minus strand of NZ_LUNF01000160.1, from coordinate 9,796 downwards.
CGAGGTGATCGTGATGACGGCGAGGACCTCGCCGCTCAGCACCACCGGGAAGGCGATGGTGAGGCGGGCGTCGTCCCAGGTCGGCTCGCGGCTGGACAGGACCCTGCGGGCGAGCCGCAGCTCCGCGGCGTCGCGCAGGGGATCGGGCTGCTCGCCGGGCACCACGATCGGCACGAGGTCCCCGTCGTCGACCCAGAACCCGCGGGCGCGCTCCCAGTCGTCGTGCAGCAGCACCAGGTCGCGTGCGCGCAGCAGCAGCTCGTCGAGGCTCGACGCGGCGTTCGCCGCGCTCGCGACCGCCTGCATCAAGGTGTTCTGCGCGACCTGGTCCTCGAGGGCGAAGCGCGTCTCCTGCACCTCGTTGACGTCCTGCAGGGTCCCCGACATCAGCAGCCGGCCGTCCCGGTCCACGTGCACGACCCCCCGGCCGCGGGTCCACATCCACTGCTCCTGCGCCTGGACGCGGACGATGACGTCGAAGGTGCCGTGCTCGGCGATGGCGGCCTCGACGCGTGACTCGACCATCGCCTGGTCGTCGGGGTGGACCTGCCCCAGGAAACGTTCGTAGCTCCAGGGTTCCTCCGCGCTGGAGGAGCCGAACATCGTGTCGACCTCGACCGAGCCGGTGATGGTGTCGGTGGTGAGGTCCCACTCCCAGCTGCCGACCCGCGCGATGCGCTGGGCCTCGGCGAGGTTGCGGCGGCTGGTGCGCAGCGCCTCGACCATCTCGCGCCGGGAGGTGTAGTCGCTGAAGGAGAGGCACAGCCCCGGGGTGCCCTCCTCGACCTGCAGCAGCGACTCGCGCACCAGGCACCACATGGGCGTGCCGTCGGCGCGGATCATCTGGACCTCGACGTCGCCGGGCTGCAGGCCGTTCTCGCGCACCTGGCGCAGGTGCTCGGCCAGCTGGATCTTGCCCAGGTCGTCGAGGGTGTCGTACATCGACACTGCGTCCATGCGGTCCGGCTCGACGCCGTACATCGCCGCCATGGCCGGGTTGGTGTAGGCGGTGCGGCCGTGCAGGTCGATGACCCAGATGCCGTCGGGTGACCCCTCGACGACTCCGCGGTACAGACCCGACAGGTCCACGTCACTCCTTCCGGCCCCGGTGTCGGCCCCGATGCCGCCCGGCGTCCACAGCCTAGGGCGAGAGCGGGGTGGCGGTGCGTGAACGACTCAGATCTGCCGCCCCCCGGCGATGAGCAGGGCACCGTCCTCTTGCTGCTCCAGCGTCAGCTCGACGGTCTCGGTGCGGCGGGTGCCGTTGCCGACGGTGCCCTCGAAGCCGATGAGACCGTCACCGGTCTCGCCCGAGGAGATGGCGATGGTGATGTCGGAGCCGGAGACCAGGGAGCGCGCCGTCTCGCCGAGCACGCGTGCGGGCACGAGCGCGTGGCCGGAGGCGTCGCTGGCCTCGGGCGACCACTGCAGCTCGCGCAGGCTGGCGCGGAAGCGGTCGGTGGCCATGAGCGAGATCGTCGAGCCGTCGATCTCGAGCCGGACGCCGGTGAGCAGCGGCAGCATCTCGTCGCGGCCGGCGGCGGCGCTCGCCTGCGCGACGGCCGTGGCGAACTCGTCGGCCTTGATCGTGCCCGACGACGTCGGCATCTGCGGCAGCTGCGGGTACTCCTCCACGGGCATCGTGGACAGGCTGAACCGCGCGCTCCCGCACGAGACCTGGACCTTGGTGCCGTCGAGGCTGACGTCGATCGGCTTCGACGGCAGCGACTTGACGATCTCCGACAGCAGGCGGCCCGACACGAGGGCTCGGCCGTCGTCGGCGACCTCGGCCGGCAGCGTCGCGCGGGTGGAGGTCTCGTAGTCGAACCCGGACAGCGTCAGGCCGTCGCCGGCGGTCTCGATGAGGAGCCCGGCGAGGACGGGCACGCTCGGCCGGGTGGGCAGGCTGCGTGCGGTCCACGCCACGGCGTCGGCGAACGTGTCGCGATCGATGCGGAATCTCACGAATCGAGGCCTTTCGGGCATGAGAAGACTAGGACTGCATCCTGCCACGGACACGGTGTGAAGCGTAGGTCGGGCGAGGCGTCCTGAGGACGTCGTCCTGCTCGTCCACACCCAGGCCGTCCCGTCACTCTTGCGGGGGATCCGGACATGTAACTCCCTCGTCGTCGTCGTAGGCGGTGTGGATCCCGTGGACAACCGGCGTCGGCCCAGGTCAGGCGGCGTGTCGGTCCGTGGACGACGGTGTGGGCGTGCCGTGGACGCACCCCAGGCGGCTGTGCACGTCCGTGCGTCGTTCACACCTCGTTCACACGTCGGTCGCGTCTGTCCACCTGAGGTCGAGACTTTCCCACAGTGTCGTCCCCAGGTGTGCATGAAGCCCGCGGGCACCACGCGACGAGGCCGACGTCCCTCGGACGTCGGCCTGGTGGCGGCGGCAGGTGCCGCGCGGGGGTCAGTTCTGACGGGCCTGCTGCTTGATGCGGTTCGTCAGCTCCGTGACCTGGTTGTAGACGGCGTGCTTCTCGGCCATGAGCTTGCGGATCTTGCGGTCGGCGTGCATGACCGTGGTGTGGTCGCGTCCGCCGAAGTCGGCGCCGATCTTGGGCAGCGACATGTCGGTCAGCTCGCGGCACAGGTACATCGCGATCTGGCGGGCGAGGACGAGGTCGCGGCTGCGGTTCGTGCCGCACAGCTCCTCGATGGTGAACTCGGAGTAGGCGGCGGTCTGCGCCAGGATGACGCCGGCCGTGATCTCCGGCTCCTCGCCCTCGGCGACGAGGTCCTTCAGCACGATCTGCGCCAGCTGGAGGTCAACGGTCGCGCCCTGCAGGTTCGCGAACGCCGTGGCGCGGATGAGCGCACCCTCGAGCTCACGGATGTTGGTCTGCACCTTGCTCGCGATGAACTCGAGCACGTCGGCCGGTGCGGTGAGCTTCTCGATCGCGGCCTTCTTGCGCAGGATGGCGATGCGGGTCTCGAGGTCCGGCGGCAGCATCTCGGTCTGCAGGCCCCACTCGAACCGGTTGCGCAGCCGCTCCTCAAGCGTGCGCAGGTTCTTCGGGGGCCGGTCCGACGTCATGACGATCTGCTTGTTGGCGTTGTGCAGCGCGTTGAACGTGTGGAAGAACTCCGTCTGCGTCGACTCCTTGTTCTCGAGGAACTGGATGTCGTCGACAAGCAGCACGTCGATCTCGCGGTACTTCTGTCGCAGCGCGGCGGTGCGGTTCTCACGGATGGCGTTGATGACGTCGTTCGTGAACTCCTCGCTGTTGACGTAGCGCACGCGCGAGGAGGGGTAGAGGTTCAGGACGTAGTGGCCGATGGCGTGCAGCAGGTGCGTCTTGCCGAGTCCGGAGTCGCCGTGGATGACCAGTGGGTTGTACGCCTTGCCGGGCGCCTCGGCGGCCGCGACCGCGGCGGCGTGGGCGAAGCGGTTCGACGAGCCGATGACGAAGTTCTCGAACAGGTACCGCGCGTTGAGCCTGGCTTCGTGGGCGCTGGTCCGACGCTGCACGGGGTCGGGCTCCTGGGCCCAGCTCGGGACGAACTCGTCGACGTCGATGTCGTCACCCTCTTCCTCGGGCGCCGGGGGCACCACCGAAAGTGGATGTGTCGACTTGTCGTCATTCTGGGGTCCGGGCCCCTGCGGTGCCGTGTTCTGCGGTCCTGCAGGGTGCGGGCGGTCGTCGGCCTGCGGCGTCGCGGACGACGGGCGGTCCCGCGAGCGGTCGGCGAGCGACGGCTCGATGGTGACGACGAGGCGGACCTGCTCGCCGAGGTGCGACGACAGCGCGTGCTCCAGGGCAGGGCGGACTCGCGACTCCAGCTGCGCACGGCTCAGGTCGTCGGGCACGCCGACGATGAAGATCCCCGGGTGCCGGCTGATCGGCTCGGCGCTGTAGACCCAGACGCGGGCGCCGTTCGACAGGGTCGAGACGGCGTGGTCCCACGCCGTGGAGAGCTCGACGTCGTCCGAGGTCTGCCCTGAGGCGTCGGTCATGCAGGTCTCCCGAGGGGTCGCGTGGTCCACAGAGTTGTCCACACGGTGTGCATCCAGCTACCCGCTGGTCCTGCGCTGTGGAAAAAGGCGCAGAGCGGCGACGCTAGCAGCGGTCGCGAGGTCGTTTCAAGCGGGTTGGGAAGATTGCCGTGATGCTCTCGGCGTGTCGCGTGGACCGGTTGGTCGCAGGTAGCCTATGGGGCGGGTTTGACCACGCTCCGACCGCCCCGTACCGTGGAGCAGTCGTGCAACACGACCGTTGCCGCATGCCCACGACCGAGATCTTCGCCGTGGGCGAGCGGTGGCCGTCGATCCCGGCCCGAATCGTCGAAGGACCAAACTCGTGAGCAAGCGTACGTACCAGCCGAACAACCGTCGTCGCGCCAAGAAGCACGGCTTCCGCCTGCGCATGCGCACGCGTGCGGGCCGCGCCATCCTGGCCAACCGTCGCCGCAAGGGCCGCGCGAACCTCTCCGCCTGAGCCGTGCTCGGGCGGCCCCACCGCATGCGTGAGGCCGGCGACTTCAAGGTCGCGGTCCGCCGCGGGGTGAAGGCGTCGTCGCCGACCCTCGTCGCGCATCTCTCGATCGGAACCGACGGAGACACCTCCGTCGGTTTCGTCGTGTCCAAGGCCGTGGGGCCGGCCGTCGTGCGGAACCGCGTCAAGCGTCGGCTGCGGCACCGCGTGCGCGACCACCTCGAGCACGGGGCGTTGGCCTCGGTGCCGGCGGGGTCGCGGCTCGTGGTGCGGGCGCTGCCCCGTGCGGCGTCCGTCGACGGCCCGACGTTGTCGGCCGACCTCGAGTCCGTGCTGACGACGGCGGTCGAGAAGGCGGAGCGTCGGGGCGGGGTGCACCGGTGAGGACCGTGCTCGTGTGGCTGCTCCGGGCCTACCGGTTCGCGATCAGCCCGTTGTACGGCCAGGTCTGCCGCTACTACCCGACCTGCTCCGCCTACGCGCTCGAGGCCGTCGAGACGCACGGCGCCGCCCGCGGGTCGTGGCTCGCCGCGCGACGTGTGTGCCGGTGTCATCCTTGGGCTGCCGGTGGCGTCGATCCGGTGCCGCCACGTCGCGGTGCCCAGGGCACGCCCGAGGACGAGCAGCACCCCTCTGAACCTCCCGTCGCCTCGGCGACGGTCACCCCCACCCCTGGAGAACCATGTTCGACTTCCTAGGTTCGATCGGCTCGGCCATCATGACGCCGCTGTACTACGCGGTGTCCGGCGTGCTGCTCGTCTGGCACGAGATCTTCACGCGGCTCGGCCTCGACCCGTCGGGCGGCTGGTCGTGGGCGCTGGCGATCGTCGGCCTGACGGTGACGATCCGCGCGCTGCTCATCCCGCTGTTCGTCAAGCAGATCAAGAGCAGCCGCAACATGCAGCTGCTACAGCCCCACATCAAGGAGCTGCAGAAGAAGTACGGGCACGACCGGGAGCGCCTGGCTCAGGAGCAGATGAAGCTCTGGAAGGAGCACAACACCAACCCGTTCGCGTCGTGCCTGCCGCTGCTGCTGCAGATGCCGGTCTTCTTCGCGCTGTTCCGCGTGATCGACCAGGCCGCGAAGAACGGCGCCGACGGTGCCCGCGGGTTCATGACGGCCAAGCTGGCCGAGGAGCTGCAGGACGCGGTGTTCCTCGGCGGCCGGATCGCCGACACGCTCGTCAGCGCGACGCACGTCGAGACGCGCATCATCGCCGTGATCATGGTGCTGACGATGTGCGCCACGCAGTTCATCACGCAGCGCCAGCTGATGAGCAAGAACATGCCGCCGGACGCGCTGTCGGGTCCGTACGCCCAGCAGCAGAAGCTGCTGCTCTACGTGCTGCCGGTCGTCTTCGCCGTCGGCGGCATCGCCTTCCCCGTGGGCGTCCTCATCTACTGGACCACCTCGAACTTCTGGACCATGGGCCAGCAGTTCTACGTCATCCGCAACAACCCCGCGCCGGGCACGCCGGCGTTCAAGGCGAAGCAGGAGCGCGACGCCAAGCACGGCAAGAACGTGCCGGAGGACCCGCTGAAGGAGATCGAGAAGCCGCACCCCGGTCTGCAGCGCAACCAGCCGAAGAAGCAGACGCGCAACCAGCGGACCTCCGGGTCCAAGCCGAGCCCGAACAAGAAGAAGAGGAAGTGATCCGGTTATGACCGACGCTGCGAAGCTGGAGGCCGAGGGCGACATCGCCGCGGACTTCCTCGAGGAGCTGCTCGACATCGCCGACCTCGACGGCGACATCGACATGGACGTGGAGAACGACCGTGCGTCGGTCTCCGTCGTCGGCGGCGGCCTGGACCACCTGGTCGGACGCGGTGGTGAGGTGCTGGAGGCCCTGCAGGAGCTGACCCGGCTCGCCGTGTACCGCGAGACCGGCGAGCGGAGCCGACTGATGCTCGACGTCGGCGGCTTCCGTGCCCAGCGCAGGGTCGCGCTGGAGTCGGTGGCGGCCGGCGCGATCGAGCGGGTCCGCTCGGGCGAGCCGCGCGTGGCGCTCGATCCGATGAGCCCGTTCGAGCGGAAGGTCGTGCACGACGCTGTCGCGGCCGCCGGACTCGCCAGTGAGTCCGAGGGCGCTGACCGGAGCCGTCACGTCGTCGTGCTGCCGGCGGCGGACGCCTGAGGTCCGCATGAGTGTTTCACGTGAAACACCCCCGCCGCCCCCTTCGGCTGCGGGGGTGTTCCACGACCAGCTGCCCCTGATGACGCAGTACGCGGCGATCCTCGCGAACGAGGGTGTCGAGCGCGGCATGATCGGACCGCGCGAGGTGCCGCGGCTGTGGGACCGACACCTCGTCAACAGCGGAGTGGTCGTCCCCCGGCTTCCCGCCGGCGCGACCGTGGCCGATGTCGGATCGGGCGCGGGACTACCCGGCCTCGTCTGGGCCATCGCCCGACCCGACCTGCAGGTGACGTTGATCGAGCCCCTGCTGCGGCGGACCACATTCCTGCAGGAGGTGGTCGACGAGCTCGAGCTGATCAACGTCGAGGTGCTGCGTGCGCGTGCTGAGGACGTGGACCGCCAGTTCGAGGTCGTGACGGCGCGCGCTGTGGCGGCGCTCGAGAAGCTCGCGAAGTGGTGCATGCCGCTCGTCGCACCCGGTGGCGTGCTGCTCGCGCTCAAGGGACAGTCGGCTGCGGACGAGGTGAAGGATGCCAAGCGCACACTCGGACGTCTCGGTGCGACCGCTACGCTGATCCGGACGTACGGTGATGTCGAGATCCCGACCACCGTGGTGGAAGTGTCGAAGTGACGACCCTCGTCCGGACCGGGGCGGGGCATGTTTCACGTGAAACGAGGTCCTGTGAGCGCTGACGACAAGCAGACACCCGGCTCGTCGACGTCGCTGAGCTCGGTGGCGTCAGGTGCGGCGCCGGCGTCGAGCTTCACATCGTCGGAGCCGGACCAGCCCTTCGACACCCCGCTCGCGCGTGAGGCACGGGACCACGTCGACCTTGCCCGCCGTGCCCGCAGCACGACCCAGCTGCCCCGCCCCGACCAGACACGGATCTTTGTCGTGGCCAACCAGAAGGGTGGGGTCGGCAAGACGACCACGGCGGTGAACGTCGCGGCGGCCCTGGCTCAGAAAGGGCTGCGCATCCTGGTGGTCGACCTCGATCCGCAGGGCAACGCCTCGACGGCGCTCGACATCGCGCACACCGAGGGGACGCCCGGCGTCTACGAGGCACTGGTCGAGGACGTCCCGCTGTCCGAGCTCGTCCGGCCCGCGCCGCAGCTACCGGGCATCACGGTGCTGCCCGCGACCATCGACCTGGCCGGCGCCGAGATCGAGCTCGTGTCGCTGGTCGCGCGCGAGACCCGGCTGAAGAAGGCGCTCGCCGCCCACCTGGAGGAGCGCGAGCGGGCGGACGACCGGATCGACTACGTCGTCATCGATTGCCCGCCGTCACTCGGTCTGCTCACCGTCAACGCGCTGGTCGCCGCCCGTGAGGTGCTCATCCCGATCCAGTGCGAGTACTACGCCCTCGAGGGCCTGGGCCAGCTCGTGCGCAACATCGAGCTCGTCCGCGCGCACCTCAACCAGGACCTGGAGATCACCACGATCCTGCTGACGATGTACGACGCACGCACGCGCCTGTCGGCCGGCGTGGCCGAGCAGGTGCGCAGCCACTTCGGTCCGAAGGTCCTGGCCACCGCGATCCCGCGCTCCGTCCGGATCTCCGAGGCGCCGAGCTACCAGCAGTCCGTCCTCACCTACGACCCGGGCTCGTCCGGTGCGCTCTCCTACCTCGAGGCCGCCCGCGAGATCGCGCAGTCAGGGACGTCCGACCCGACCACCAGCGAGAGGGGCGCCTGATGGCACCACGTCGTGGACTCGGCCGAGGGCTTGAGTCACTTATCCCGTCGACCCCCGCCGAGGCGAAGGAGTCCGGGCTCCAGGAGGTCCAGGGCGCCCGCTTCGCCGAGCTGCCGCTCGACGCGGTCGTCCCGAATCCCCGACAGCCGCGCCAGGTCTTCGACGAGCAGGACATGGCCGAGCTCGTGCACTCGATCCGCGAGGTCGGCCTGCTGCAGCCCGTCGTCGTCCGCGAGACGGCGCCGGGCGCCTACGAGCTGATCATGGGGGAGCGTCGGTGGCGCGCCTCGCGCTCGGCCGGTCTCGAGACGATCGGCGCGATCGTGCGCGACACGACCGACGAGGACCTCCTGCGTGACGCCCTCCTGGAGAACCTGCACCGCTCGCAGCTCAACCCCCTGGAGGAGGCGGCCGCCTACCAGCAGCTGCTCGACGACTTCGGCTGCACCCAGGAGGAGCTCGCCGACCGCATCGGTCGTTCGCGCCCCCAGGTCACCAACACGCTGCGGCTGATGAAGCTGCCGCCCGCGGTCCAGCGCAGGGTCGCGGCCGGCGTGCTGTCGGCCGGGCACGCTCGCGCGCTGCTCTCGGTCTCCCACCCCGAGGTGCAGGACCGCCTCGCCGCACGCGTGGTGGCCGAGGGCATCTCGGTGCGTGCGCTCGAGGAGCGTGTCGCGGGGATGTTCGGCCACGAGGCCGCGCTGTTCACCCCCACCGGGTCGCTGGCCAACGTGCTCGCGGTGGGCCTGCTGGTCCCGCCGGGGCAGGAGGTGCTGTGCGAGGCCTCGGCCCACATCGCGCGCGCCGAGCTCGGCGCCCACGGCGCGGTCAGCGGCGTCACCATGCGCACCTGGATCCACGAGCGGGGTGGTGTCGACCTCGAGGTCCTGCGCCGTCTGGTCGCCCCCGACATGGGCCCGTTCTTCGTGCGCACCGCCGCGATCTCGCTGGAGAACACCCACAACTTCGCCGGCGGCACCGTCCTCCCGCTCGCGGACCTGAAGGCCGTGCGGGCGCTCGCCGACGAGGCCGGCGTCGCCGTCCACGTCGACGGAGCGCGCCTCTGGAACGCGCACGTCGCCACCGGCACCCCGCTGACCGAGTACGGCGCCGCGACCGACTCCCTGGCCGTCTGCCTCTCCAAGGGGCTCGGTGCCCCGGTCGGGTCGCTGGTCGTCGGGTCCGCCGATGCGATGGCCGAGGCCCGGGTGCGCCGCAAGCGCCTCGGCGGCGGCATGCGCCAGGTGGGCATCCTGGCCGCCGCCGGCCTGCACGCCTTGGACCACCACGTCGAGCGCCTCGCCGACGACCACGCCCACGCCCGGTTGCTGGCCGAAGCCTGCGGCAGCGACCCGGACTCGGTCGACACCAACATCGTGGTCGTCGAGAAGGCCGACGCCGCCGGGTTCGTCGCCCGGGCGAAGGAGGCCGGCGTGCTGGTCGCCACCGTCGGGCGCGCCACTGTCCGGCTCGTCACCCCCCTCGATGTCAGCCGCTCGGACGCCGAGCGCGCTGCCTCGGTG
>NZ_LUNF01000016.1:0-2510 GCF_001626145.1 Aeromicrobium sp. REDSEA-S32_B7 | reverse complement strand
ACCCGATCCGGCCGACGTAGCGCGGCTCGGGGTCGACGTCGGGGTCCATGTCGAGGCGGCCGAAGACCAGGCCCTCGTGGGCGGCGTCGAGCTGGGCGATGCGCCGGGCGGCCTGGAAGACCATGGCGTCGCGCTCGACCAACCCGCCCTCGTGGCCCAGGCGTCCGCGGTCGTGGCCCTCGCGGGCCAGTCGCTGGGCCGCCTGGGAGGAGGCCGCCAGCTGGACGTAGACGCCGTCGACGTACTCCTGCTCACGCGCGATCTCGGCTGCTGCGAGGTCCTCGGCCACCGCGTCCTGCTCCCTGTCCACCGGGCCGCCACGGGGGCGACGGCACGCCTGCTGCTCCTCCTGCTGCGACGCCTGCGGGGGCGCGGGCAGCAAGCACCCGACTTTACCGGTCCCGGGGCGGGGACCGTGACCGGACGGGGGCCCTGGGACGGCCTCCAGGGGTGTGGGGCTTCTCACCCCACCGCGGCCACCCGTCACCGGCGCCCGGGGGAACCCCCGGGGGTGTCTCCGCCGAAGCGGTACTCGCTGGCCCACGTCGCTACGATCGGCAGCGGCCCGCCGGTCGCGACGTCGACGAGGACGTCCACCGTGTGCCGGGCCTTTCCCCCGCAATGCCCCCGCACCGCACGCTTCCCCGCGAGGACCCAGGACCGACGTGAGCCAGCCCAGCACGCCCGCCCGCCTGCACCGGACCCTGCCCCTGGTGGCCGTCCTACTGGCGATCGTCGCGACGTTGGCGCTGGCCGCCTCGACGATGAGCAGCCCCGCGCCCGCGGAGGACCCGCTCTCGGTGAGCGCGACGGCGCAGGCGCCGGTGGAGACCCCCGGGGACGAGCGGCCCAACATCATCTTGTTCTCCACCGACGACCAGCGCCTCGACGAGATGGTCTTCCTCGCCCCGGTCCACGTCGGCGACATCGTGCGCACGCTGGGTCAGGTGAACTGGGCCGGGCGCTCCTCGATGGAGATCGGGGTGCGCGTCGAGGCCCAGCCCTGGAACGACCCGAGTGCCGACGGGCTGCACGTGGCGTCGGCGTACTTCGTCTTCGTCGCCATCGACGAGGAGGGCCGCTCCCGCGAGGTCCCACCCCTGGTGCCGGAGACGCCCGACGACCTGCGGCGGCACCGCGAGGCGGAGATCCGACGGGCGCACCGACTGGCCCGCAAGTCCGAGATCGAGGCGGGTCGGCGCGCCTAGGAAGGACGCGTCAGCGGACTTCCTGATGGTGGTCGAGCGAGCGGCGCGGCTGAGGCACGAAGGCGCGACCCGCGTGTCGAGACCAGTGTGGCGCCTGTGACTGGTGATACTGCTGGGCATGCCCGCCCCTTCCCCCGGGTCGCCCGTCCAGGCAGCGCGCACCTCGGTCGCCGAGCCTCGCTGATGGTGATGACCCTGGTCGCGCCCGGCTCGGCGCAGCTGGCGGCCGGCGGCAACCGACGCGTCGGCCTGGTCGCGCTGCGCACCTGGGTGGGGATGTGGCTGCTGGTCGTGGTCGGGGCGGTCGCGGTGGCCTTCGACCACGGGCTGGCTCTCACCCTCGGTTCGACCCCGTGGTTCCTGCTGCTGCTGCGCCTGGCCCTCCTGGTCGGCGCGGTCGGCTGGGCCTTCCTCTTCATGGACGCCTGGCGCCTGGGTCAGCCGCTGACCCTCGGCCTGGCGCACCGCCGCGCCGCCGTCGGCGTCAACGGCGTGCTGTGCCTCTCGGTCGCCGGCGCCCTGCTCTTCGGTGCGCACGTCGTCGGCGTGCAGCGCGACCTGATGCTCACCATGTTCGGCTCCGGCCAGGTCACCGACGCCCACCACGGCCGCTTCAACGTCCTGCTGCTCGGCGGTGACTCCGGCGCCGGGCGCTGGGGCCTGCGCCCGGACTCCCTGACCGTCGCCTCCATCGACGAGGTCACCGGCCGCACGGTGCTCGTCTCGCTGCCGCGCAACATGCAGAACTTCCCGTTCGCCGAGGGGTCGGTGATGGCCGAGCAGTTCCCCGACGGCTTCGACGCCGACTACCTCAACGGCGTCAGCACCTGGGCCCAGGACAACACCGAGCTCTTCGAGGGCAGCGAGGACCCGGGCGTCGACGCGACCATCTCCGCGGTCGAGGGCATCACCGGCCTGCAGATCAACTACTGGGCGATGGTCAACCTCCAGGGCTTCAAGGACCTCGTCGACGCCGTCGGCGGCATCACCCTCAACGTCCGGCAGGCGATCCCGGTCGGCCTGCCCCACGACGACTTCTTCCACTACATCGACCCCGGCACGCGCAAGCTCTCCGGCTTCGAGACGCTCTGGTACGCCCGGGCGCGCTACGACTCCGACGACTACTCCCGCATGGCCCGCCAGAAGTGCGTCATGAACGCGATGCTCCAGCAGGTCAGCCCCAGCGTCGCGCTGCGCAACTTCCAGTCCATCGCCCAGGCGTCCTCGGAGCTGATCTCCACCAACGTCCCGGCCTCCGAGGTCGACACCTTCCTCGAGCTCGCCCTCAAGGCCCGCGGCCAG
>NZ_LUNF01000159.1:0-9403 GCF_001626145.1 Aeromicrobium sp. REDSEA-S32_B7 | reverse complement strand
GTGTCGGGGTCTGGCTCGGGCTCGGCGAAGAGGTCGTCCTGCACCCAGTCGGCGAGCCCGCTGACCCCGACGCCGACCAGGCGCAGGCCCCCGGACAGGTCCGTGGCGGCGAGCAGGCCCTGCGCGCTCGCGGCGAGCAGCGTGGGCGAGTCGGTGGGGCCCGCGAGGGTCGTGGAGCGGGTGTGGGTCTCGAAGTCGTGGTAGCGGATCTTCAGGGTGACGGTGCGGCCGGACAGCCCCGCGCTGCGCAGCCGTCCGCCGACCCGCCGTGCCATCGTGTCGACGACCCCCTCGAGCCGGGCGCGGTCGGTGACGTCATCGGGAAAGGTGTCCTCGACGCTGATCGACTTCGCCTCGCGCTCCGCGACGACAGGACGGTCGTCGTCGGCGCGGGCGAGGCGGGCGAGGGAGCGCCCCGACGCCGATCCCAGCAGCCGGACCAGCTCGTCCTCGTCGCGCTCGCGCAGCTCGCCGACCGTGCCGACGCCGATCCGACGCAGCCGCTCGGCCGTGGCGGGACCGACGCCCGGGATCGCCCGTACCTGCATCGGTTCCAGCAGCGCGAGCTCGGTGCCGGGGGCCACGACGAACACGCCGTCGGGCTTGCGCAGCTCGCTGGCGATCTTCGCCATGAGCTTGGAGGACGCGACGCCGACCGACGCCGTGAGGCCCTCGGTGATCTCGGTGATGTCGCGGCGCAGCGTCTCGACACGCTCGAGGACGGCGTCGGGGGAGAGGTCGTCGTCGGCGCCGGCCGCGAGGTCGACGTAGGCCTCGTCGAGCGAGAGCGGCTCGACGAGCGGCGACTCCTCGCGCAGGCGTCGCATGACGAGGGTGCTCGCCTCGCGGTAGGCGTCGAAGCGACCCGAGAGGAACGCCGCGTGGGGGCACCGCGCCCGGGCCTCCGCCATGCGCATCGCCGAGCGGACGCCGTGCACGCGTGCCTCGTAGGAGCAGGTGGAGACCACGCCGCGCTGGCCGATGCCGCCGACGATCACCGGCCGACCGCGCAGCGACGGCTTGTCGCGCTGCTCCACCGAGGCGAAGAAGGCGTCGAGGTCGAGGTGGAGAACCGACGCCGTGGACCGCATGGCCCCATTCTGCTGCGGACCGCCGACGGTCGCTGCGTCCACACCCTGGGTCGCCGGGGGCGTCCCCGCCTGCCGTCCGTCCACAGGCGGAGGACGAGCGCCGCCACACGCCGTCCGCGAGCAGCAGGTTGGGTCCATGACCTCCCAGCCCGTGTACACGGCCCACGACGTGGCCGACCTCTTCAACCTCCTGCCCGCCGCGCTCGGCTTCGCCCCGCACGAGTCGATCTGCGCGATCGCGACGAGCGGGCCTCGACAGCGTCTCGGCTTCACGATGCGCGTGGACCTGCCGGACCAGGACGACCACGTGCAGCACGTGGGCCGCTTCGTGGCCGGACACCTGCGCGCCCAGGGCGCCGACGGCGCCATCGTGCTCGTCGTCTCGACCCGGGTCGAGCGAGCCGCCCAGGCAGCGCGCGCGGTCGAGGGCGCGCTCGGCGCGATCCGACCCGTCGTCGTCGCCTGGACCGACACCACGCGCTACTGGACCGCGTCGGACGACGATGAGACCGGGACGCCGCTCGACCTCAGCCCGCACCACCCGGCGGTGCTCGAGGCCGTCGTCGCGGGCCAGGAGGTGCTGCCCGACCGCACGGTGCTGGAGGACCGCTGGCGCCCCTGCGACGGGCCGGGCTCGACGTGGCTCGTGACCCAGGTGGTCCAGGTCGAGCGGGAGCTGGTGGAGCAGGCGTGGCGCGAGCCGATCGACCTCGCCGTCACCGGGTTGCAGGAGGTGCAGGACGTCGTGCGCACCGCCGAGGACTCCGGGGTCGACGCGGTGGAGGCTCGGTCGTTGCTGCGCCTCGGTGTCTGGCTGACCCTGGGGGCGGTCCGCGACGGGCTCTGGCCGACGCTCGAGGACGCAGGTCCCGAGCGGCTCGTCACGTGGCGCGAGCTGGCCCGGCGCTCGCCCGGTGTCTACGCCGCCGTGCCGTACACGGTGGCCGGCTACCTCGCGTACCTGCGGGGCGACGGCGCGCAGGCCGCCATGGGGTTCGACAGGGCCACGAGCGCGGACCCGGGCTACGCGATGGCAGCGACCCTCGGCGACGCGCTCCGCCTCGGCACGCACCCTCGGCGGCTGCGGGAGATCGTCCGTGCGGCCTACGCGGGTGCGGGCTCGCTGCGATGACGCGCACGGGACGAGCGTCGCCCCTAGGGTGAACGCATGGGTCAGGACGTCGACGACAGGACCTTCACGCGTGAGGACCGGACGCGCTACCGGGAGAAGGTACGACGCTGCCTCGACGTGTTCGCCCGGATGCTCTCCGAGCACGACTTCTCCGTGGGCGAGCCGCAGATCGGCGTCGAGATCGAGCTGAACCTCGTCGACGACGCCGGCGACCCTGCGATGAGGAACGCCGAGGCGCTGGAGGCGATCGCCGACGAGGCGTTCCAGACCGAGCTCGGGCTGTTCAACATCGAGATCAACGTCCCCCCGCAGCCGGCCAGTGGTGACGGCTTCGCCGTGCTGGAGCGGACGGTCCGCCGCGACCTCAACGAGGCGCAGGGGAAGGCGGCACGCGCCGAGGCCGGACTGCTGATGGTCGGGGTGCTGCCGACGCTGCGCTCGGAGCACCTCGGTCAGGAGTCGCTGTCGCCGAACCCGCGCTACCACCTGCTGTCGGACCAGATCCTCTCGGCGCGTGGTGAGGACATCGCGATCGTCATCGACGGGGTCGACCGGCTGGAGACCACGGCCGACACGATCGTGCCCGAGGCGGCCTGCACGAGCACGCAGCTGCACCTGCAGGTCGAGCCCGACGACTTCGCGGCCACGTGGAACGCCGCGCAGGCCATCGCCGGCGTCCAGGTGGCCGTGGGCGCCAACTCCCCGTTCCTCCTCGGCCGTCAGCTCTGGCACGAGACGCGGATCCCGTTGTTCGAGCAGGCGACCGACACGCGCAGCGAGGAGCTGAAGGCTCAGGGCGTCCGGCCGCGGGTCTTCTTCGGCGAGCGGTGGATCACCTCGGTCTTCGACCTCTTCGAGGAGAACGTCCGGTACTTCCCGGCGCTGCTGCCGATCGTGGAGGACGAGGACCCGGTGGCCGAGCTCGAGGCCGGGCGCGTCCCGTCGCTCGCCGAGCTGCTGCTGCACAACGGGACCGTCTACCGGTGGAACCGGCCGATCTACGACGTGAGCGACGGTCGTCCGCACCTGCGGGTGGAGAACCGACTGCTGCCCGCCGGTCCGACGGTGGTCGACACGGTCGCCAACGCGGCCCTGTTCTACGGCCTCGTCCAGGTGATGCGCCAGAGCGAGCGTCCGGTCTGGTCGCAGCTCTCGTTCAAGGCGGCCGAGGAGAACTTCCACCAGGCGGCGCGGGTGGGCATCGAGGCCGACCAGTACTGGCCGTCGGTCGGCACCGTCTCCGTCCGCGAGCTGGTGCTGCGTCACCTCCTGCCGCTCGCGCACGAGGGTCTCGCCCAGATGGGCGTCGACGCGGCGGTCTCCGACCGGCTGCTCGACGTCGTGGAGCAGCGGTGCGTCCGCGGCGCCAACGGCGCGACCTGGCTGGTCTCGGCCGTCGAGCAGGAGCTGGGGCGGACGGGTGACCGCACCGAGGCGCTGCGTGCCGTCACCCGGCGCTACGCGGAGCTCATGCACACCAACGAGCCGGTGCACACCTGGCCGCTCGACTGAGGTCGCAGGGCGCGCGGACCATCCAGGGGGTCCGACCACGCCGGTTGTGTCCCGTGGCACACTGGGTCACGCAGAGGTTGACCGCAGGCCTCTTTGGTGCGCCCTCAGACAGGTCAGGGAGGTGAGTCCTCGGTGAGTTCCGTCATCGGACGCAGGTGTCAGATCCTGCCGTCCCGCCACGCCGGAACCGTCGTCGACCCCCTCGCCGAGACCGTCCGGGGTAGCGCGCAGCACGATCGTCCAGCCCACCCGCGAGATCAGAAGAGCCCGTGACGAAGACTTCCAAGAAGACCGCCGCCCCCGCTCCCGCGAAGAAGGCGCCGGTCAAGAAGACGGCCGCCAAGAAGGCGCCGGCCAAGAAGGCCGCGGCGAAGAAGACTGCCGACGCGCCCGTCGACATCGCCGACGCGCTCGACGTGCCGGAGGGCGGTCAGGCCGCGAAGGTCGACGCCCAGGGCAAGAAGGTCCTGCCGGACATCTCCGACGAGGAGTTCGTCAAGGACCTCAAGAACGACCCGACGCTGAAGGAGGACGAGGAGTCCAGCTTCACGCTGTCGGCCGCCGACGAGTCCGACGAGCCGGTGCAGCAGGTGCTCGTCGCCGGCGCCACGGCCGACCCGGTCAAGGACTACCTCAAGCAGATCGGCAAGGTCTCCCTGCTCACCGCCGGTGAGGAGGTCGAGCTCGCCAAGCGGATCGAGGCCGGCCTGTTCGCCGAGGAGAAGCTCGGCAAGGGCGGCCGCATCTCCGAGAAGACGCGCGAGGAGCTCGACTGGATCGTCGTCGACGGTCGTCGGGCGAAGAACCACCTGCTCGAGGCCAACCTGCGTCTGGTCGTCTCGCTCGCGAAGCGCTACACCGGCCGCGGCATGCTCTTCCTCGACCTGATCCAGGAGGGCAACCTGGGTCTGATCCGTGCGGTCGAGAAGTTCGACTACACCAAGGGCTTCAAGTTCTCCACGTACGCGACGTGGTGGATCCGCCAGGCGATCACCCGCGCCATGGCCGACCAGGCCCGCACGATCCGCATCCCGGTGCACATGGTCGAGGTCATCAACAAGCTGGCCCGCGTGCAGCGCCAGATGCTGCAGGACCTGGGCCGCGAGCCCACCCCGGAGGAGCTGGCGCTCGAGCTGGACATGACGCCGGAGAAGGTCGTCGAGGTCCAGAAGTACGGGCGCGAGCCGATCTCGCTGCACACGCCCCTCGGCGAGGACGGCGACAGCGAGTTCGGTGACCTCATCGAGGACTCCGAGGCGATCGTCCCGGCCGACGCCGTGTCGTTCACGCTGCTGCAGGAGCAGCTGCACGCGGTGCTCGACACGCTCAGCGAGCGCGAGTCGGGCGTCGTCTCGATGCGCTTCGGCTTGACCGACGGCCAGCCGAAGACCCTCGACGAGATCGGCAAGGTCTACGGCGTCACGCGTGAGCGCATCCGCCAGATCGAGTCCAAGACGATGAGCAAGCTGCGCCACCCGTCCCGCTCGCAGGTGCTGCGCGACTACCTGGACTGAGCCCACAGCCCGACACGACGACGGCCCGCCCCGAGATCCTCGAGGCGGGCCGTGGTCGTGTATCAGCCGAAGGTCGGACCCTGTCCGTGCGGCGCGGTCAGGCCGGCGGCTCGACTCCCAGCTCGTCCTTCGGGAGGTCGGTGAGTCGACGGATCTCGTCCTTCGGCACGTCCAGGCACCGGCTCCGGACCGAGAGGTTCATGGCTGCGGACCCGTACTGGGCGCGCAGCCGCAACCCGTCCTTGCGGCCCTCGAGGGTGTCGCCGGCGACCTGCTCGACGCTCCAGCCCTGCGCCTCGGCCTGCTCGCGGACGACGGCACCGTACTGCGACGGCGGGACGTTGCTCTGGGTCACGGCGATCTCTGCCACGTACTGCGTGCCGTTGGGACTGGGTTCCATGCCGCAGATCACCCAGCGGCCCGCGCCGGTGCTGGTGTAGCCGAGCACCTCCACGCCTCGACCGATGGCGTCGAACGTCTCCTGCGCGGCGCTGCGGGTCTGCGCGGCCACGCGCTCGGCGTCCGCCGGGTCGTCGGCCCCGCCGCCACCACCGCCACACCCGAACAGGCTGGCCATCATCACGACTCCCACCACGATCCTCGAACGTCTCATCCCGGCCTCTCAGTCGAAGGGGTTCAGCCAGCTGCCGGCGTCCTTCGCCCGGTCCCAGGCCCAGCCTGCCCCGTCGGCGACGCGTTCGCCCGTCCACTCGACACCGTTCCACACCTGCTCACCGCCCGAGGCGAGGCTCGTCCCGACCAGGAGCGTGTCGAGGGGCTGCGTGTTTCCGAGGGTGCGGCCCTCCACCTCGTCGGGCGTGCGGCCGGCGACCACGTCTGCCATCGCGTCGAGCGACGTCGAGCCCTCGTTGAAGTACGACGAGTGGTTCTCGAGCAGGTCCTGGACACGGTACGACCCGGGATCGACCTCGAAGCGGTGAGCCCCGAAGTCGGCCTGCGCCGGGTCGTGCCCCAGCGCGCCGATGCCCGGCGCGCCCAGCAGGGTCACCGGGTCGTAGTCCGCGGAGCCGACGAACAGGTGGCCCTCCGGCATCAGGTCGGTCGCGGTCTGGGCGGAGCCGGTGCCGGGGCTGCCGATGAGGACCATGTCGTCGACCTGGAGGTCGTTGTCGGTGGCGGCGTGCGAGACGGTGGTCGAGCCGTAGCTGTGTCCGATGGCCGTGAAGTGGGCATCCTCGCCGGGTGGACGGTGGTCGCTCGCGCGCAGCCCGTCGACGAAGTCCGCGAACCTCTCGCCGCCGTCCGTGGCCTTGCCCTGGCCGGCCACCTGGACGAAGTCCCAGGGGTCGTCGGTGAGGCCCTCGGCGCTGCTGGGTGCGTCGTAGTCGATCCAGGTGATCGCGGCGACGGTCCGATCACCGTTCTTGTCGTCGGCCAGGTCCATGAGCCGCTCCATGGAGCTGACGTTCGAGCCGAGCGACGTCGCCTCGTTGGTGAGGCCGGGCACGAACGAGGTGACGTCGTCCGCGGTGTCGGGGTTGCCGAGGCTCATGGCGACGCCACCGTCGCCGTTGAACGCGTCGGGCCGGTACACCAGCAGGAACGCCTGGTCCTCACCTGTCTCGGGGTCGACACGATCGGCGTTCTCCTCCAGCACGGAGCGCGCGTCCTCGGCATTCATCAGCTGCTGGCGCTCGAGCTCCGTCAGCTGGCCGTCGTCGCGACGTTGGGTGAGGTAGTCGATGTCGCTCAGCATCGACGTCCGGTTGGCCTCGTCGCGGACCTCGCTCGGGACGCCTCCCGCGTTGCCGACGAGCTGAGGGGAGTGCATGACCAGCGCGGCGACCTGGTCGGGGCTCAACCCTCTCCACCAGTCGGCGACGGCCTCCGGGTCGCCGGCGTCCACGCGCTGCTGCAGCTGGTCGGCCAGCGCGTCGGCGTCGGGACGGTTCGGGTCCGACGCCGCGCTCGCGCCCTCAGCGACGGTGTCCACGCCCTGGAGTCCCGTGATCACGGTCTGCTCGGCCGACTCCTGGTCGCGGTTCCAGGCGTCGACGTCGGCCTGGAGGGCCGTGGCCTCGCGCTCGAGGTTGGCCGACCTCTGGACGAGCGCCTCCTGCGCGGTGGCGTCGTCCCTGTCCGACGCGGCGACATCGGCGTCGTAGGTGTCGATGCGGCCGTTGAGGTTCGAGACCTGCTCGAGCAGGTCGAGCCTCCGCGACCTGAGGGTCTGGACGGTGTCGTCGAAGGCGTCGAGCACGGTCACGGCCCGTACGAATGCCGCCGAGGCGGAGTCGAGGCGACCGGACAAGGCGGTGAACTCGTTGCGGGCGGCCTCGGACGCGTCGCCCGACCACGATGACGGAGTGCCCTGCCCGGCGAGCGACTCCTGGGCGTCACTGACGCTCTCACCCGTCGCACGCACCCCGTTGGTGACGGCGGCGACCGCCGAGGACTCCGTGCGCAAGGGGTCGGGCTGACTGACTCGCACCAGGGCCACGTCAGTCACCTCCCGTCGGGCTGGGCGACGGCGTGGGCGACGGGCCGGGCGAGGGCTGTGGCGTGGCGGGCGCCGAGTCGGCCGGGGGAGCGGGGGTGGGGCTCGGACCCGCCGAGGGCGTCGGCATCGGCGGCGGACCGCCGTCGGGGTCGATGCTGCTGTCGCGGTACGACCACGGCATCAGCGACCTGATGCGCTGGTAGGCGGCGTCGTCGACGGCCGAGTAGGTCGCGGCGGCGTCGTCGAGGGACTCCGCGTGCGCCTGCGCGGTCGTCGCGACGTCCTTGACCTCGTCGACCCACGCCTCGCGGAACGTCTCGAAGGCCGCTGCGACGTCGGGCGCCATGGGGGAGCCGGTCGTGCCGTGCAGTCGTCGCCACGCACCGTCGAGCCCGTCGGCCGCGCCGTCCCAGATCCTGGCTGCGGCGGTGATGGCGTTCCAGTCGGCCTCGACGCTGCTCATCGCTCGGCCTTCAGGGTCGCGAGGTCGTCGGCCCGCACCGGCACGACCGGGCCGGCCATGAGCAGCTGCGTCGCCGCGGCGCCGCTGCGGACGTCGAGGTCGATCCAGCCGTTGGTGGCCATGAGGTGCGGCCGGTGCTCGTCGCCCGTCGCCCCGATCTCCCAACCACGCTCCTGCAGGGAGCGTGCGAGGGCACGGAGGGTGACCACGGCGCGGGGTCCGGCCAGGCCACGCAGCGCCTTCTCGTTCAGGTACGCGTGTCCGCCGTCGGCCGCCCGCCAGAGCCGCGTCGGCGACGGCGTGTCCGGCGGCAGCAGGTGACGGATCGACGCGTACGCGTCGTCGACGCCACGCTCGATCTTCCGCGCCTCGTCGAGCGTGATCGCGTCGTCCGGCTCGGCCGGGGGAGGGTCGAGCGGGGAGCGGCCGGTGAGGAGCACCAGGTCGACGTCGGGACGACGCCGACGCACGACGCCCCAGAACGGATCCTGGGCCACCGGCCCCTCCCCGACACTCATGTGGATGACGTTAGCAACGTGTTCGGGTTGCTGGCCAGCCTCCGGCGGCGACCGGGACGGTCAGCGGGGCGGCGGCAGGTCGCGACGCGTGCGCGTGCCGAGGATGAGCGACAGCACCAGACCGAGCGCGCCGACGGCGATGAGGATGTAGCCGACCATCGTCAGGTCGACGCCGCTGATGCGGTCCTGGACGGCGAAGGACAGGATCGCGCCGACCGCCAGCAGGAAGAGCGAGGTACCGATCTGCATGAGGACTCCTCGGACAGTGGTCGACGCGTTGCCGACCGGGTGCGGCGAGCGTGGCACGCGTCGACTCGTCCCGCACGTCCAGACGACGAGAGCCCCTCGCCGCAGTGCGGCGAGGGGCTCTCGGACGAAGCCTGTCTCAGGCCTCGGCGTCCGGCCGTGGTCTCAGACCTCGGTGTCGGGGGCCGGGGCGGGGACGCCGGCGAGGCGGCCCGTCTCGTCGTGGATCGACACGGCGATCTCACGCAGCTTGTCCTCGTGCTCGCGGGCGTGGTGTGCGCAGAAGAGCAGCTCGGTTCCGCCGGCGAGCTCGACGCGGACGTACGCCTGTGCTCCACACCGGTCGCAACGGTCGGTCGCGTTCAGACCGGGAAGCTCGGCGACTGCAGCCATGATGTTCTCTCTTCCTCAGCGGCGTCGGGGGTACGTCTGTCACAACATCCAACCACGGCGGCCTGTTCCGCAC
>NZ_LUNF01000158.1:0-12747 GCF_001626145.1 Aeromicrobium sp. REDSEA-S32_B7 | reverse complement strand
AGTGCGGGGTGCGCGACGGCGTCCACGAGGGCCAGGACGACGGCGACCAGCGCAGCGACCCCGCCCGCGGCGAGAGCGACCCAGGCCCCCACCCGTGCGGTCGCCCAGTGCAGTGCGGCACCGACGAGCACGGCGACGACGAGCGCCGCGGTCGCCGACCAGAAGGGGCGCGCTCCGCCGTCGTCGAGCACGACCGCCACCCGCACCCCGGCGGCCGCCCCGGCGAGGCCGCCGAGCACCGACACGACGACCAGCTCGCGGGCGTCGTCGAGGGTGCGTCGTCCGAACCTGACGATCGCCGCGGTCGTGAGCACCACCACGGCGCACCACAGCAGGTCCCACGGCGCGCCGGGCAGCGCGTCGAGACCGAGGAGTCCCTGGTCGCGCGCGGCGAACCAGTCGAGCGTGAACAGGCCCAGGAAGACGGTCCACAGGGCCTCGGCCGACGCCCGGAGACGTCGGCGCGTGACCACGGTGGCGACACCACCCGCGACGGCCGTCGCCGCCAGCAGCACCAGGGCGCGGCCGAGGATGCCCATCGGACCCCAGTAGACGGTGATGAAGATGGCGCCGGCCACGAGGAGGGCGAGGGCACCGAGCGCCAGGAGGACCGTGCCCACCGAGACGGGCGCGCGCGGCGTCGTCGCCGCGACCGAGTCGACCGTAGGGACGGTCGGGGGCGGGCTGGTCGGGGCTGGGCTGGCGGCCGCTGGTGCTGGGGCCGGCGCTGTTGCCGTGGCTGGCTCCGGCACCGTCACGGTCGACACAGGAGCGGGCGCTGCGGGGACGGGCGCCGCGACCGTCTGCGGCCGGCTGGCGCGGCGGGCTCGCTCGAGGTCGCGGTCGACCCGCAGGAGCTGGTTCCACAGCCGTCCCGCCTCGGCGGTGCGCAGGTCGAGACCGCAGCGCGCGCAGACCCGCGCACCGTCGAGTCGCGCCCGGCAGTCGGGGCACACGGTCGGATCGGCGTAGGCCATGGCGACACCCTGCCCGTCCAGGTGGTCCTCGGACAACCTCGTCGGCCGCCGCGGGGGTCAGTCGACGCGGTCGAGGACGGCCACGCACTCCACGTGGTGCGTCATCGGGAAGAGCGCGAACGCCCGCAGCGGACCGAGGCGGTACCCGTGCTCGGCGAACGTGGCGACGTCGCGGGCGAGCGCCGCCGGGTCGCAGGCCACGTAGACGACTCGGCGGGCGCCGAGGGCCGCGACGGCCGGCACGGCCTTGCGCGCGCCGGTGCGCGGCGGGTCGAGGACGACGACGTCGACGCCGTCGGCGAGGGCGGGGTCGCGGCGCAGCGCCCCCTCGGTCGAGTCGGCCACGAGGCGCACCTGGCTGCGACCGTGCAGCGACCTGCGGGCGTCGCGAGCTCCTTGCCGGTCCGCCTCGACGCTGACGACGAGGCCGTCCGGTCCGACGGCGTCGGCGAGGAAGGCGGTGAAGAGTCCCACGCCGGCGTAGAGGTCGGCGACGCGGTCGCCGGGGCGCGCCTCGACGGCGTCGAGGACGGCGTCGACGAGGGTCCGCGCCGCCTCGGGGTGCACCTGCCAGAAGCCCGAGCCGGTGACGGTGAAGTCGTGCGGTGCGACGTGCTCGGTGAGCCGGGTGCCTCCGGCGCGGCGGTGACCGTCGGTGCCGGCCACGCCGTCGACGTCGAGGTCTGAGGGCACGGTGGCGTCGGTGACGACGAGGCGCTGCCCGGTGGACGAGACGATGGCCTCGACCGGGCCGCTGTCCCAGCGGTGCGCGGTGACGTCGGGCAGGTCGGGGTGGGCGATGGGGCAGTGATCGACGGGCACGACCTCGTGCGAGCGGTGCTTGCGCAGACCGGGGCGCCCGTCGGGCGTGGTCGACCAGGTGACGCGCGTGCGCCAGCCGAGGGTGGGTCGGACCTCCTCGACGACGACGTCGCGCTCGATGCCGGCGAGCCGGCGCAGCTGCTCGGCGACGACGTCGGCGAGCAACCGGCGCTGCGCGGCGGGCTCGACGTGCTGGAAGTCGCAGCCGCCGCAGGTGCCGGCGAGGGCGCAGGGCGGCTCGACGCGGTCGGGCGAGGCCTCCAGGACCTCGACGGCGTCGGCTCGCAGGAACCGCTTGGTGGTGTCGGTGACGCGGATGCGGACCCGCTCCCCCGGCAGGCTGTGCCGGACGAAGACGACCTGCCCGTCCAGCCGCGCCACGCAGCTCCCGCCGTGGGCGACGGGCCCCACCTCGACCACAGGAAGACTCTTCCCGTTCACGCCCGACCACCTCGCACGGGCCCACGAGCCCACCGAGGGCACAGGGCGACGGGCCCCACCTCGACCGCAGGGAGACCAAAGTCGCTCACGGGCGCGTGTCCGGATTGTCGGCGTGGGGCTGCTCGGGGCGGGGCTGGTCGCCGAGGCCGCGGCGGACGTCTCCGGGGGCGGGACCGATGACGCTGCGCGGGTCGACCTTGGCGGCGGAGCTGAGCTGGTAGGGCACGCTCGTGACCATGACCCCGGGCATGAACAGCAGGCGCCCCTTGAGGCGCAGGGCGGTCTGGTTGTGGAGGAGCTGCTCCCACCAGCGCCCGACGACGTACTCGGGGATGTAGACGCTGACGATGTCGCGGGGGCTCTCGCGGCGCTTCTCCTTGACGTACTTGACGACGGGGCGCACGAGCTCGCGGTAGGGCGAGGAGACGACGGTGAGCGGAACAGGGATGGCGAGCTCGTCCCAGCGCTCGCGGAGGGCTGTGGTGTCCTGCGGGTCGAGCTCGACGTAGAGCGCCTCGAGCGTGGAGGGCCGGGCCACGCGGGCGTAGGCGAGGGCGCGGAGCGCGGGCTTGTGGAGGCGTCCGATGAGCACCACGGCGTGCACGCGGGACGGGAGGGCGACGTCGGTGTCGTCGATGGCGAGCTCGTCGCTGACCCGCTGGTAGTGGCGGTTGATGCCGAGCATGAGGAAGAAGACGAACGTCATGGCCAGGATGGCGATCCAGGCGCCGGCGAGGAACTTGGTGATGAGGACGATGACGAGCACGGTCGCCGTCATCGCCAGGCCGAAGCTGTTGACGATGCGCGAACGCTTCATCCGGCGTCGCTCGGTGGGGTCGGTCTCGGTCGCGAGGTGGCGGGTCCAGTGCCGGATCATGCCGAGCTGGCTGAGGTTGAAGGAGACGAACACGCCCACGATGTAGAGCTGGATCAGCTTGGTGACCTCGGCGTCGAACGCGAGGATCAGGACGATGGCGGCGACGGCGAGCAGGACGATGCCGTTGCTGAACGCCAGACGGTCGCCGCGGGTGTCGAGCTGGCGGGGCAGGTGGCCGTCGCGGGCCAGGATCGAGCCGAGGACGGGGAAGCCGTTGAAGGCGGTGTTCGCGGCGAGGACCAGGATCACGCCGGTGCAGGCGATGGTGAAGTAGAACAGCGGCTGGGCGTCGCTGTAGAGGGCCTTCGCGAGCTGGGCGATGACGGTCGGCTGGTCGTAGCCCTCGCCGACGGGCTGGCCGTCGAGCAGCAGCTGGCGGGCGGGGTCCTCGACGTAGCGGACGTGCATGGCGTCGGCGAGCAGGATGATGCTCATCAGCATCGTGATGGAGATGGTGCCGAGCAGCAGGAGCGTCGTGGCGGCGTTCTGGCTCTTCGGCTTGCGGAAGGCGGGGACGCCGTTGCTGATCGCCTCGACGCCGGTGAGCGCGGCGCAGCCGGAGGAGAAGGCACGTGCCAGGAGGAACGCCATCGCCAGTCCGGTGAGCGCCGAGTCGTAGGGCGCCTCCGCGGCGATGTCGTAGGGGGCGCTCTCCGCCTGCGGCAGGTCGCCGAGCAGGTACCGGACGAGTCCCCAGGCGGCCATCAGGCCGATGGCGAGCATGAACAGGTACGTCGGGACCGCGAACGCGGTGCCGGACTCCTTCGTGCCGCGCAGGTTCAGCGCCATGAGCAGCAGGACCAGGACCGACGCGGCGAGTGCCTCGTGGCCGACGAGCCACGGGATGGCCGAGGTCGCGTTCTGCACGCCCGAGGAGATCGACACGGCGACCGTGAGGACGTAGTCGACGAGCAGGGCGCTCGCCACCGTCACGCCGGCCTTCGGTCCGAGGTTGGTGGTGGCGACCTCGTAGTCGCCGCCGCCGCTCGGGTAGGCGTGGACGTTCTGCCGGTAGGACGCGACGACCGTGAGCATGACGAGGACGACGGCGATGCCGATCTTCCAGTTGAACGCGTAGGCGGTGATGCCGCCCATGGAGAGCGTCAGGAAGATCTCGTCGGGGGCGTACGCGACGGACGACAGCGCGTCGCTCGCGAACACGGGCAGGGCGATGCGCTTCGGCAGCAGCGTCTCCCCCAGCTGGGTACTGCGCAGCTTCCGTCCGACGATGGTCCGCTTGACGGACTCGACCATGCCCACGAGCGACGATGGTAGCCGCGGGGTCGTCCGCCCGCCGGGGCGCGGGCGCGCGGCACGGCACCGGTGCCCCGGACCGGCCCACGACGTCCTCGCGTCCGTGTAGCGTCGCCCCCGTGCACATCGTGATCATGGGCTGCGGCCGCGTCGGGTCGACGCTCTCGCGCAGCCTCGAGGAGCGCGGCCACACGACGGCCGTGATCGACTCCAACCCTGACGCGTTCCGCCGCCTGGGCCCCGGCTTCACGGGGACGACGGTCACCGGCATGGGCTTCGACCGCGAGGTGCTGCGCGCGGCGGGGATCGAGCAGGCCGACGGCTTCGCGGCGGTCTCCAGCGGCGACAACTCCAACATCATCTCCGCGCGCGTGGCCCGCGAGCAGTTCGGCGTCGGCAACGTCGTCGCGCGCATCTACGACCCCGGTCGCGCCGAGGTGTACGAGCGGCTGGGCGTGCCCACGGTGGCCACCGTCCCGTGGGCGGCCGACCAGGTGCTGCGCCGTCTGCTGCCGGCCGGGTCGGAGCCGGCCTGGCGCGACCCGTCGGGCCAGCTGCGCCTCGACACCGTGTACGCGCCGTTCCCGTGGATCGGCCACCACGTCTCCGACCTCGAGGACGCCGCCGGCGTGCGCGTCGCCTACCTCACCCGGCTCGGCTCGGGCGTCGTCGCGACGGCCCGCACCGTGATGCAGGAGGGCGACGTGCTCGCCGTGTTCATGCGAGACGAGGACGCCGAGCGTGCCCACGCGGTGCTCGAGTCCGGACCTGAGGAGGCCTGATGCGCGTCGCCATCGCCGGTGCCGGTGCGGTCGGCCGGTCCGTCGCCCTCGAGCTGACCGAGAACGGTCACCAGGTGCTGCTCATCGACAAGTCGCCGGGGTCCATCCGCTCCGACGTCGTGCCCGACGCCCAGTGGCTGCTCGCCGACGCGTGCGAGATGTCGTCGCTGGCCGAGGCCGGCCTGCACACCTGCGACGTCGTCATCGCGGCGACCGGTGACGACAAGGTCAACCTCGTCGTCTCGTTGCTCGCCAAGACCGAGTTCTCGGTGCCGCGCACCGTCGGCCGCGTGAACCACCCGAGCAACGAGTGGCTGTTCGGAGAGTCGTGGGGCGTCGACGTCGCCGTCTCGACGCCGCGCCTGATGTCGGCGCTCGTCGAGGAGGCGGTCTCGGTCGGCGACCTCGTCCGCCTGTTCACGTTCCGCCAGAGCAACACGAGCCTGGTCGAGCTGACCATGCCCGCCGACTCTCCCTACACCGGCCGTCTTGTGCGCGACGTCCCCTGGCCGCGCGACGTCGTGCTCGTCGCCATCCTGCGCGACAACGCCATCGAGACCCCCGACCCCGAACGCTCTCTCGAGGCGGGCGACGAGCTGCTCTTCGTCACCGCCGAGGACGCCGAGGTCGAGATCGGCTCGCTGCTCTCCCCCAAGTCCTGACGTCGCGCTGCGGCTGGGGCCGGGTCCTCGTCGGCCTGCGGCTGCGCTGGCGCGGGTTCAACTCGTCCTGCGCTCCGCAAGGGCCTCGACCGGGCGGCTGGGAATCGTGCTGGTCTGGGGTCTCGGGCTGCGGGTTGCGCTCGGGGTGGACGCACGATTCTTCGTTTGCGCGCCCTGGGCGGTGGGTTTGCCACCGCATCGTCCTCAGCGGTGGATCTGCCACCTTCTCAGCGCCCTACAGGTGGAGAATCCACCGCCGACGGGATCAGACGTGGCAGAGCTTCTCCCTTCTCGTGGACCGTGCCACGAGAAGGGAGAAGCGCTGCCCACCCCACCCCAAGGGCACCCACGCTTCTTCATTCACGCGTAGAAGGTCGAACGCTTCTGCGTTGGTGACGGGATCCCGTAGCAAACGCAGAAGCCTCGGCCTCCACCTCACCAACGCAGATCCTTGCGTCCCACGCGAGCCACAGCCCGAGACCTCAGGCCAGCGCGCCGCCCAGCCGCCCGGTCGAGGCCCTTTCGAAGGCCACCCCCAGCGAAACCCGAGCCAGCGCACCAGCAACCCCAGACCCCCGGCGCCAGCGCACCAGCAGGTCCAGTCGCTGCCTCAGCGCGTGCTCGCGCCCGGCTCGAGGGGGGTCGCGTTGCGCGACAGGACCCACGCCATGGCGGCGAAGGCGGCGACCTGGAGGGGCCAGCCGAGCACGACCTTGGAGGTGCCGAGGAGGGCGACGTGGTCGCCTGCCCAGAGCGGGTACTGCACGAGGACGCGCACGATGCAGGGGGCGGCGAAGAGCCAGGTGAGCAGCGAGCATAGGCGGACGAGCTGGCGGTCCTCGTGCCACTCGGTGGGCTCACCGGTCAGGCTGCCGATCAGGAAGCCGACGAGTGGCCAGCCGACCAGGATCGACACGACGAACACGGCCGCGTAGGCGCCGTTGTAGAGGATGCCCGGCAGGAACACGTCGCGGGCCTCGCCGCTGCGCGAGGCGAACACCGCCGCGATCGCGATGCCGACGAGCGCATTGAGCACGAACTGGACCGTGGAGCGCTGCACCAGACGCACGGCCAGCAGCACGACCGCGCTGCCGACGCTCGCGATCAACGACGTACGGAGGTCCTTCGTGACGATCCAGCAGACGGTGAAGACGATCGTCGGCACGGCGCTCTCGACGATGCCGCGACCGCCGCCCAGCGCCTCGGCGAGCTTGGAGCGGACGAGCTCCTCGACCGTGGTGTAGCGCCGTGCCCCGTCGCCCGGACCGTCGTGACGGGCGGGCTCGGCGGAAGCGTCAGGCATCGAGCTCGTAGCGCGGGTTGTAGAGCACGCAGCTGTCGCCGCGCCGGCCGATCCGTCCGTGGACCGTCAACCGACGTCCGGGCTCGATGCCCCTGATCTCGCGCCGACCGAGCCACACGAGCGTCACATGGCCGGACCCGTCGTACAGCTGCGCCTCGAGCGCGCTCACCCCGTCGGAGACGGGCCGGGTGGTCACCGAGCGCAGCTCGCCGTGCAGCGAGCAGACGGCACGGTCGGACTGCGACGCCAGGAGCCGGCAGCCGGCCTGGTCGGCGCTGCGCTGCAGCTCGTCGTCCTCGATCTGCTCGAGGGTCGGCCGGCGCCAGGCACGGCTCAGTCGCGAAGGCATGCGTCCATCCTAGGTCGGTTCGCCGTCAGGACCGAGGGTCACGGGCTCCGCGTCGGGCGGCAGCTCGATCAGCAGCGGCTCGCGGACGGGGCGCGGGTCGTCGCCGCGCACGACCACCACCTCGCGGAACGCCTGCTCGAGGAGACCGTCCTCGTCGGGCTCGAGCGCCGCCGAGCCGAGGAACGTCGCGCGCAGCATCCAGCGGGGACCCTCGACGGCGACGATCCGCGACGGCTGGAACCCGTCCTGGCCGTCGGGCAGGGTGACGGGGATCTGCACCCGCAGCTCCGGTCCGAAGGGCCCGTCGAGCTCCTCGACCTGGCCCTCGAGCCGCTGCACCTCCGCCACCAGCTCCTGACGCACCTCGTCCCACAGGCCGCCGCTGCGGGGCGCGGCGAAGGCGCGCAGCTCCAGGCCCGCCTCCTCGGTCACGAGCACGACGGAGCCGGCGCCGCCGCCGTCGTCCTGCGGCACCTGCAGCTGGAAGCCGACCCGGCCGCGGATGCGCAGCGGGCCGAGGTCGACGTAGCCCGCCTCGTCGGCGGAGGCCTCCGTGGAGTCTCGCGGTCGGGTCGGCGTGCTCACCGCCTCGGACTGCTCGCTGGTGCTCGTCTCGTCGGGTGCGGTCTGCTCGCGCTCGCGGCGACGTCGGATCATCGGTGCTCTCCCACGGATCGGTGGCCGCCGGTCGAGCCGTAGCCCCCGGCGCCTCGGCTGGTGTCCTCGAGTGACTCGACCTCGCGGAAGGTCACGTGCTCGACGCGCTGGACGACGAGCTGCGCGATGCGGTCGCCCCGCGCCACCTCGACCGTCTCTCGTAGGTCGTGGTTGACCAGCAGCACCTTGATCTCGCCGCGGTAGCCCGCGTCGACCGTGCCGGGCGTGTTCACGACCGAGAGGCCGTGCCGCAGCGCCAGACCGGACCGGGGGTGCACGAAGGCCGCGTACCCGTCGGGCAGGGCGATGGCGATGCCGGTCGGCACGAGCACCCGCTCGCCCGCGGCCAGCGTGGCCGGTGCTGCGGCGTGCAGGTCGACGCCCGCGTCCCCCGGGTGCGCGTACGCGGGGACCGGGAGCTGCGGGTCGAGGCGTCGCACCGCGATCTCGAGCATGCTCGCGACCCTACTCGGGTGGACCTGGCCCGGATGCGGCAGGCTTGCAGGGTGCAGAACCGTCGTGAGCGCCTCGTGGCTCCCGTGTCGTGGTGGGTCGGCGTGCTCGCCTTCGCCCTCGCCTGGGCCTGGCTGCTGCTGGTCGTCGCCGGCACCGGCGCAGCCGTGGTGACCTTCGTCGGCGTGGCCGTGCTCACGGGTGCCGTCGTGTGGGCGTACGGACGCACCGTCGTCGACGCCGGCCCCGACGGCCTGCGCGTCGGACGCGCGTTCCTGACGGCGGAGCACGTGGGTGCCGTCACCCCGCTCGACCGCGTCGCGACCCGCGAGGCCCTCGGACCCCGTGCCGACGCCCGTGCCTGGTTGCACGTGCGCCCCTACGTCGACACCGCCGTGCGCGTCGACGTCGACGACCCGGCCGACCCTGCCCCCTACTGGCTGGTCTCCACCCGCCACCCGAAGGCGGTCGCCGCCGCGCTCGGCGCGCGTCCCGCCTCCTCCGACGCACCCGACCAGCCCACTCCAGACCCGAGGTGACGACCATGGCTCGCACGTCCCGCAAGGCCCGCACGACCCCCAGCCTGGAGACGGCGACCCCGCCGCGGAAGGCGTCGCGCTCCAGCCGTACCAGCTGGAAGCTGCTGGACCGCTCGACCACCATCGCCGCGGGTCTGCTCGCCCGCCAGGCCTCGACCGTCACCTGGCGTCTCGCGACGGGTCGCAAGCCCCCGACCGCGGGACGGCACCCGGACGTCGAGACCAAGGAGGCCGTGGCATGGGCTGTGGTCGGGGGTGCCCTCGTCGAGGTCGTCCGCCTGCTCGTGCGTCGAGGCGCGGCGGGCTACTGGGTGCGCTCCACGGGCGACCTCCCGCCCGGGATGAAGCCGCTGAAGGGTGCCTCGGTCGGGGCACGCGTGGCCGCGGCCGCAGGAACGACAGAGCCGGGGTGGGACGTCCCACCGGTGCGTGCTGCGTCAGTAGGCGCAGTCCCGGCAGATGAGCCGGTCGCCCTTCTCCTCGGCGAGCTGGGACCGGTGGTGCACCAGGAAGCACGACGAGCACGTGAACTCGTCGGACTTGCGCGGCACCACCTGGACGGCCAGCTCCTCGTGAGAGAGGTCGGCACCAGGCAGCTCGAAGGACTCGGCCGCCTCGACCTCGTCCTCGTCCACCTTGCCCGAGTTCTTCTCGTGGCGACGCGCCTTGAGCTCCTCGATGCTGTCCTCGGACTGCTCTTCCTCAGTCTTGCGAGGCGCGTCGTAGTCGGTAGCCATGTACCCCTCCGTCGTGTGCGTTCAACCGACGGGATTGTTCCACACCGGCACAAGCCGTCGTCGGTCAGTACCCACAAGCCCGGACGACGTCGAAGTATTCCCCTGCGAGGGCGGGGTGGGCGGCCATCACGAGCCGTCCGTCAGGCGCTCCGTCGAGTCCCTCGACGCGCACGCCCGCCTCGCGCGCCACGAGCGCGCCCGCTGCCCTGTCCCACGGCTGCAGACCCTGCTCGACGTACGCGTCGAGCGTGCCGTCGGCGAGCGCGCACAGGTCGAGCGCGGCCGCGCCGATGCGACGAACGTCACGTACCTGGGGCAGCAGCTGGGCGACGGCGAGTCCCTGCTCGCGGCGACGCTCCGGCAGGTAGCCGAAGCCGGTGCCGACGAGTGCCTCGGCCAGCGGCGGGGGCTCGGGGGCGTGCAACGGCCGTCGCTCCTCGCCGCTCCAGCGCCAGGCACCGGCGCCCAGGACGGCCGCCCACTCCTCGCCGGTCGCGATGTTCACGACGTACCCGGCCACCTCGGTCGCGCCGTCCGGGCCGTCGAGACGAGCCGCGATGGAGACCGCGTAGGCCGGGATGCCGTAGACGAAGTTGACGGTGCCGTCGATGGGGTCGACCACCCACTCGACACCGCTGGTGCCGCGGACGCCGCCACCCTCCTCCCCGAGGAAGCCGTCGTCGGGGCGGGCGGCGAGCAGACGCTCCCGGACCAGCTCCTCGCTGGCGCGATCGACCTCCGTGACGACGTCGACGCGGCTCGACTTGGTGTCGGCCACGCCCACCCGGCCCTCCGGTCGCCGCGCACGCACGAGCGCCGCGGCCTCGAGCCCGACCTCCCGGGCCAGCTCGACGAGTGCATGGGGGTCGACGGCGTCGCTCATGCGTGCGCCGGGCGGTCGCCGCGCAGGTTGGCGCAGCAGTTCGGCACGCACACCCACGGGTTCGCCCCGCAGCTGCCGATCGTGGCGGGCGTCGGGTCCTCGCCGCGGTCGGCCGCCGCGCGCTCCTGCAGGAGGTCGGTGATCATCGCGACGAAGGCCGGGTGCGAGCCGGGCGTCGGCACGCGGACGAAGCGCAGCCCCAGCTCCTCCGCCGTCGCCTTGGCCTCGGTGTCGAGGTCGTAGACGACCTCCATGTGGTCGGAGACGAAGCCCACGGGCACGATCACCGCGGCGGCGCCGCCCCGCTCCTTCAGCGCGGTGAGGTGGTCGTTGACGTCGGGCTCGAGCCACGGGGTGCGCGGCGAGCCGGACCGCGAGCAGTAGACGAGCTCCCACGGCAAGCCCTGGTGCCGCGGCTCGAGTCCGGCCATCACGAGGCGCGCGGTCTCGAGGTGCTGGTCGCGGTAGGCGCCGACACCCGGGCCGCCGCTCGCGTCGTTCATCGCGTCGGGGATCGAGTGGGTCACGAAGACGACGTGCGTGTCGTCAGGTGCGTCGGCGAGCGCAGCCCGCGTGTGCTCCACGAACGGCGCCACGAAGCCGGGGTGGTTGAAGGGCAGCCGCAGTCGACTGAGCTCGATGTCGAGGCCCTCGGTCGCGTCGGCGAGGTTCTCGCGGTACTGACGGCAGCCCGAGTACGAGGAGTACGCACTCGTGAGGAAGTAGGCGGCGTGCCGGACGCCGTCGGCCACCATCTGCTCGAGAGCGTCGCGCAGGTACGGGTCCCAGTTCCGGTTGCCCCAGTAGACGGGCAGGTCGACGTCGCGCGACGCGAGCTCACCCTCGAGCGCCGCGATGACCTGCCGGTTGAGGTCGTTGATCGGGCTGCGACCGCCGAACAGGAAGTAGTGCTCCCCCACCTCCTCCAGCCGCTCGCGCGGGATGCCCTTGCCGACGGTCACGTTCTCCAGGAACGGGACCACGTCGTCGGGCTTCTCGGGACCACCGAAGGAGACGTAGAGGAGTGCATCGAAGGGGCGGACGTCCATGCCGTCATCGTCCCACGCACCGCCTCCACGCGCGGCGCGGCAGGGGGAGGTGGGCGGTGCTGGTGCGCTGCAGCGGATGGTCGTGGCCTTGCTGCTGCGCTGCCTGCGGAGGTCTTGCCCTGCTGCTGCGCTGCCGCGGGCGGTATCGACCTTGCTGGTGCGCTGCCTCGGCTGGCGCTGGGGGTGGTCTCCGAAAGGCCTCGACCGGGCGGCTGGCATCCGCGCTGGTCTGGGGTCTCGGGCTGCGGGTTGGTGCTGGGGTGGACGCAAGATTCTGCGTTGGCGACGGGATCCCGTCGTGAACGCAGAAGCGTTCGGCCTCGCACGCTCGAATGCAGAATCCTGGTTGCCCTTGGGGGTGGGGTGGGCAGCGCTTCTCCCTTCTCGTGGCACGGTCCACGAGAAGGGAGAACCTCTGCCACGTCTGCCCCCGCCATCGGTGGATCTGCAACCGCAGAACCGCTCCTGCGGTTGCAGATCCACCGATAGGACGCTCAAACGCAGAACCATGGCCTGACAACGCAGAAACGAAGAGTCTTGAGTCAACCGCGGGCCCAGGCCAGACCCCGAGACCCGGAACCACCCCCGGGCTCGCTGCCGGTCGAGGCCCTTTCGGAGCCCACCCCCAGCGAACGCCGAGGCAGCGCACCAGCAAGGTCACGACGACCGCAGGCAGCGCACCAGCAACGTCACGACCCCCGCAGGCAACGCACCCGCAGGACGAGACCCCCGCAGGCAGCGCACCAGCAAGCCCACGACCACACGAAGCCCCCGCCCCTCCACCGACCCCACCACCCACCAGGCCCGCGGGTAGTCTGCGGTCGCGCAGCCGTGCAGCGAGGGAGGGGGCAGGGTGCGATCGACGTACGGGCGGGTCCTGGCGCTGCCGGGTGCCGCGCTGTTCAGCCTGACGGGGCTCGTGTCGCGGCTGCCGTTGTCGATGGCGTCGCTCGGTCTGGTGC